>JAISRQ010000103.1 GCA_031273545.1 Holosporales bacterium | reverse complement strand
TTGCGAGCAACTAGCACAGGAAGCCCAACAGCTCACTAAAACAACCGGTATAAATTTTAATGCGTTCATATTCATTCTCCTTATTAACTACAACCTGCTACGCGCTGATACACCACGCCAGTAGTGACTCTTGCCTATCGCGCAAAAAACCTTGCGATGTCAGGCGATGATGACTTGCGATCAGCTTCCCTCCCCACCCAGTAGGCGAAGTATATGACAAATAGTATGATGGGTCAATAATTTTTCATTAATGTAGGATAACACAAATGCTCATGTGTTGCGCGTGTAATTTTATTGTGTGTTAGCGTCGCTTGTTGTAGATATTTTTTCGCATGTATTGCCGTTTTCATAAAACAATTACTTCTTTCTTATACAGTTATATTTGATTAGATCTTTTTGGGATCCTGAACGTTGCGGTTTTTTCTTTTGTGAAGAAACATCAATTAAAGGATTTTAAAAAGTGGGGGCTTATTTTCAAGTTTTATTTGTGATGCAAAAATACGGCAATTGGTATTCGTATCAAAAAAGTTTTTTGTTAATCATGAGTAAATACTTGAGCGTTACTTATTAACTTGTAAAAGGAGTTTATTTATGAAGAAGATGTTTTTGGTCGCTGCATTAAGCAGTTGTGTGTGTGGTTTTTCGACTCAATTGTCAACGAAGGTGGGTTTCCCAGTTATTGCTAATCAGAAAACTGATTTGTTGCCTGATTTATTAAATTTTTCGCGTTTTAAGTATGCTTTCGATATGTTCATCTTAAATAGTGAATTTGACGCAGATAATGTCAAAGAAGGAATGTCACAAAGATATTTTGGAAACAAGAATCAGAGCCTGGAAAAAACTGTTGAGCAAATGCGTAAATTCGCTGCTGCGGTACGAGAGGGGGCTCTTTACGAACAAGTTGCTAAGTTTGTTGGCAGAGTAGAGGTAGGTGGAGGACAGACTGGGACTGGCACCCTTGTTCATTGGAAGAATATGCCAGAAGGCCTAAAAGGCAGAGTTGTGATTACTTGTGGACACAATCACAGGAATTGGGTTATGGGTTCTAGCGAGGGAATGTATATAAAGGAAAAGTCAAGAAGGGTGACGGACATAGATGAGAATTTAGTTAATGATCTCGGTCTCATTGATCAAGAGGGTCTATACCTGTTGCAAGAAGGCACGGTAAATAAATCTGACATGTATTTTACTCCTGATTTTGGTACTACATTTGATATCTGGGATGCTCAACCGGTTGAAGATAGTATAGAAATAACGCGTTGCTACTTTTTCGGAAGAAAATCTCTTGCGGATTTAGCAGTACTCATTCTAAAAAAACCTGTTACTGACGCCAATGGGTCCAAAGTAGATGGTGTAGATTTGGGGGATATCATGGCGAACAACACAGTGGATCTTAGCTCTGGAAAGTTTACTATTGGCTATGGGGGACTATCTTTGCACTATTACAAACATGTTGTCCATCCACTTGTTGGCTGGAATCTAAAAAAGAAAAACATGGAGGCAGTGTGGACACATCATTTCCGTGATACTTTTATGTATGAAGGCCTTAGCTTTGGTCCAAGTGACAGCGGGGCTCCTATCGTGGCAGAAATCGAAGGTCGTTACCGGATTCTAGGCATACACACTGGAGGGTCTGACTACGACCTAGCTAACCAAAGAAACCGGCTGAGCGCGGTTGCTGCATACGAACGAGATCACTTCCGAGCATAGTCTCACCTGTTTTTGCTGGGGGATCCAAATATTGTAAAAAAAAATCTCGCAAGCGCTTGTTTGCTCAAAAGTCCGTAACCTTTTGGAGAGCGGGTGCAACTGGCGCATTTTTACGAGGAAACAACCGACAGAAAGCCTACCATTCTTAGAAGTGGCCCTTTCTGTCCGATATTAAGCTTATTTGTTAAATGTGCCTAATTTGCTCCATATCCTGCCTAATAAATCGAAAAAAGCGCGCTGGCCATGTACGTACTGCATAAGAGTCCTATTCTCATAAATCATGATCAGCTCGTTCAATTGACCATAATTTGGACTACTAATGATTTCTGAGTCATTCCTTTTATAGAAATCACTGGTCATATACGAAATAATTCCGCCAAGGCACGGTCGATGCTTACAAGAAAACACTGCGCACGCCCAGCAATAAATTACACTATCCAAACTGTGAGCCTCCGAAGCTCTTGCACGCATGTAATGCAATAGCCACTTATAGGGTTTATTTCTTACGTCGCACTCCTCACTTTCTTCAGACAATGCGTTCCTATATAATGCTACGTATTTCGCAATATTTTCTTCAGAAAAATAGCCACAATCTTGGTTGCTACTTCCTACTTCGACCCTCTTTTCAAATTCTAGAAACTTCCGAGTCACGTATCTGTCTGACTCTTGTATCATACCCTCCATTTCATCCATGCTTTTGCCTGTTGCTTCAGCTAGTGCAAACTTTGCGCGGGCGACTTCATCATCCGATAGCTCCACGGGAAGTTGCGAGCAACTAGCACAGGAAGCCCAACAGCTCACTAAAACAACCGGTATAAATTTTAATGCGTTCATATTCATTCTCCTTATTAACTACAACCTGCTACGCGCTGATACACCACGCC
>JAISRQ010000039.1 GCA_031273545.1 Holosporales bacterium | reverse complement strand
AGTGTTTCATTGAAGTCGCGTTCGTTTTTACTCGCAATAAAAACCCGGTATTTGATCGCGTTTGAGTATAGAATATGGAATAGGCACTGACGTGGATCGAAACAAAGCAATGCGCTGGTACACACAGGCTGCAAATGCTGGGCATGAACAAGCAAGAATTCGTATAACAAGCGATACTAATACACGGTCAAATCAAGCGTCACAACAAGAACGGTAAATTTCGAAGATATTGCACATACGCTTTGGGGAGAGGAAATCAGCCATGTGCAATATTTACTTTTTTAGTATGCAATCTCATTGTTCTGGAAAAATAACAATACTAATGGAAGTAATTGTAAATACTTTCCGCCGTTGCGCGTGTGATCCCATCTACGCGCAACAGTTCCTCAACAGAGGCCTGTTTGACCGTAGCAACGGATCCAAGCTGTTTTATCCGCGCCTTCCTTATTGCCGACACCTGGAATCTCGCTTAGCTGAGACGTAACCAAACCGCGGTTACGAGGTTTCCTGTGCATTCTAATCGCGAATCTGTGCTTCATCCCTTAAGCGTTGGATAAAAGGATGACTAGTTCTAGAACAAGTTGTACTTCGCTCCGGAAGAACGCGAACATTTGTTGGAACTTAAAAGCTTACAGTTCCAAATTTTATTGCAAACATTCTTCCTATTTATTTAACAGAACCTAATCTTTCTTTATAAAGAACAACGATCCATTAAACATAACTAAATCGCTAGTTCGCGAATGAAGTTCTCTTAAAAACTCTACTCGCCAAGAATCTATGTCATGCGCTGTACGATATGGGCCGCATTTTATCTCTGCCTCCTTTACTTTATACATCTCATTAAGGACAGATTCGTCAACATCATTCAACTTATCGACGTCTGGACGAGACCAATTTTCATAATTTTGCCCGAATGTCTTGGATCCCCAAATTTTTTCAGCTAATAAACGATATATCTCGTCTCTCTTTGCTGCAGGAATGTTTATATCTTTACATTTCTCAAAGGGGAGAATTTCTGCCATTTTTTCCAGACGATTAACATGCTGAAACTTTTCTGCTTCTGGACCTTGCATTAAGGATGTCCAAAGACGGACGAGCGGCTTGAAATATTCCTGTTTCCACTCGAAATGACCTTTGGTAACGTCCTCGGAAAAAGGACAATCTTTGTATGGCTTTGAAAAATCGCATTCCTCGTAAGACCATTTTATGTTGAACTTTTCCCTTATTTTCTCAAGATCGGCTCTACTAAGTGTATTCAATACCCTAATCGATGTCGTAATAATTCCACCTTTAGCAAGAAAATCGTGCAAAATCATAAGATTATTAAATGTAGTACCAGAACTATGGTAATCACTATACTTCTCGCCACACAATATATGTGGATCATCAACGATGTATGTAATAGCGCCTCTTAGACTTTGCAATTCATTTAGGTCTTTTATAAAACCTCTTATTCCTATTCTTGAATGATTTAGTACACTACCGCGCATAGCAGTTTCATGCACTGCGTCGCGATGGTCACAGGGGTCAAGAAATATCCAATTCTTTTTTGAGAAACGCACTGGTGCATGCTTCGCTCCAAGGGATTCCCCGATAACAAGCCACACACCTTCACTATCACTCTTTAGTTCTGATATTTTTTCACCAAATTTATCTGCATTAGTAGAGCCTTGTCCTATAAAATCAACAAAGCATCCCTCAGATTTATTAGGCGTACCAGAATAATTACCATTTTCATTACTGTTGGCAGTAATCGTAGCCGACAATGCGACATTCGCCATGAAACAACAGACGAAACTAAACGCCAAACATACATTCATCCTTTTTAAGTATTCTTTCATATTCATCCATCCTTTTACTAACCACAGTAGGACTAAAACGCTCGCCTCAGTCTTTTGTAATTTTTTATAACAAAACGCTAAATCAACAAGACCAGATCCGTTTAGCTATAGCATTATTGTACCAAAGAATACTTAATAAATCGTTAAGTTTCGTTCAATATCCTTCAATAGGAAACGACATTATATCTGCGCTCAATTCTTGAACTATATTGCCTATCGCAAGAAAAATTGATTTCAGAGATTTCATGAGATAAATATATAAAAAGTACAAATGTGACGTATTCTCACCTACCTACACCAGGGGCTCCAGCAAATGTGTAGAAATGAAGTAGTAAAACAAAGTGTTCACGTCTCCTCCCCATCAATTTCATAAGCAAGTACAATGCGATATATATCTAATGGAAATAATTGTAAATACTTTCCGCTATTGCGCGCGTAATTCCTTCTACGCGCAACAGTTCCTCCACAGAGGCCTGTTTGACCGCAGCAACAGATCCAAGCTGTTTTATCAGCGCCTTCCTTCGCATATTGCCGACACCTGGAATCTCGCTTAGCTGAGACTTAACCAACCCGCGGCTACGAGATTTCCTGTGCGTTCCAATCGCGAATCTGTGTGCTTCATCCCTTAAGCGTTGGATAAAATGCAACGTCGGATCATGCTCTGGCAGTGATATGGGAGCGCGCCCAGGGATGAAAAAACGCTCGCGACCAGCATTGCGGTCTGGCCCTTTTGCCACTCCAATTATTGGAATGCGCAAATCATAGATAGCCAACACGCCAAGGACTGCGGAAATTTGGCCGGCACCACCGTCTATTATCATTACGTCGGGCAATATATCTGGATCCCGGAAACGCCGCGTCATCATTTCCTCCATCATGGCAAAGTCGCTCCCGCCTAGCTGACTGAAGTCATCGTCCTTATGTGCAGACACAGAAAACTGGCGGTACGATTTTTTGTCAAAACCCTCAGAATTCGCAACAACCATGCAGCCGTATGCATAGGACCCTTGATTATGGCTATTGTCATTTATCTCGACTCGCTCAGGCTTTTTTGGCAGTTTAAAGATCTGGGCCAAACGCAAAAGGTTATCCGAGAAATCCATTGTTTGTGCGGTTTCATACTGGCTATGTTGGATGGCATTGTTTAGCGCCTGCGAGACCCACCGCGCACAATTACCTTTTTGCGGACATTCGATTGAGACGGTACGCGTGTGTTTTGTACGAAGGGCATCACGCAGTAGGTCCACGTCGGCAGGCATGCAGTTCACAAGGATTCGTGCTGGCGGCTTTTTGTTGAGGTAAAATTGCTGGAAGAAGCTCGCCATGTTTTCGCTTGGGGAGGATAGATTTGCATGCTTGTCTAGGAAAAATGAATCCCCTCCAAGGTATAGGCCATTACGAATTAGTAAGACTTGGATACACGGAGTTATGTAATCAACAACAAGATATTCGTCTTCGAGCATACTATTATTACTTGTATCACCCGCCAATTCTACTGTATCCCCCTCGCTAATACATTCACTTTTATCGGCTACATTATTTGAAGACAAATCACATTCTTTACCGGAAACGTTATTCGAGCTTAGATCATGCTCTTTGTCAGATACATTATCCAAGTTTAGATCACGCTCTTCTTCTTTTCGAACTTGCTGATATATCGCAATGATATCGGCATCAACAAGGCTTCCAAAGTCTGCCTTTTCTATGTTTGGCAATTTTTCTAAGCGGCGTATCGTGTCTCTACAACGGGCAGCTTTTTCAAAATTAAGCTCGTTACTGGCTGCAAACATTTCATTTTTTAAAAAATCTTTGACGAAAACAAGTTTTCCTGCCAAAAACTCTTTGCTATTCTGGACAGCCTGTTGGTACTCCTCGCACGAAATCCTACCCACACACGGCGCAGAGCACCGTTTTATGTCATATTGCAAGCATGGACGCGTGCGTTTTCCGAACGCACTATCCGTGCACGTGCGTAATTGAAAAATCTTTTGGATATTCACGAGCGCTTCGTCTACGCTTTTAACAGAGGAAAACGGCCCCAAATATTCGTCATCTCCTTTGGGGCCCCTATGCTTCCATATACGCGGAAAAGAGTGATTTTTACTTATACCAATTGATACAAAAGGCGAGGATTCTTTCAACAAGACGTTGTATGGCGGTTTTAGTGTGTGTATCAGGTCTGCTTCAAGGAAGATTGCGTCTGACTCTGTGTCTGTTACGGTAAATGTGACTCCGTAGACGTTACTTACCATTCGCCGAATACGATAATTTTGGTCGCTAACGTTAGTGTATGATGTTACGCGGTTTTTCAAATTTTTGGCTTTTCCTACGTAAAGGATGTTTCCGTCCTTGCCAAACATTTTGTAGATGCCAGGGGATTGCGGGAAGGATTTTACCGCAGCGTAAAGCACATTTTGTCCGCGCGTTATTTCTGGAAAAGAGTCAGTCATTATGCAACCATTTTTACTAGATTTAACCCTCAAAATAATTCGGACTTTTTTAGCCAACGAATTCTTAAAAACGACAAACGAATCGACAAAAATCCCAGTGGATGTTACCAATTTATTCAACAAAAAACAACCATCTACAAAATCCAATGAAGGACATTTGTAGATATAAGTATTTTTCTTAAAGTCTATAATTTTTACAAAGAATAAATGAAGTTGACATTTGGCTTAATACTCTATAAGGTGAGTATTAGGACATGATACTTACAAAGGGAATTTTATTATGAGCTATATTAAGTCAGCTGTTTCGTGTTTTTTGCGACAAGAGTCTTCAATTCGTACGAACAATAAATTGGAGAATCGTAAACGTTTGTTAGCTACAAAAGTTTGCATTCTTTTTGGACTGGGATGCACTAGCGCGATGTTTGCCGCTACGCCAGAACCAGTGGCTCCCCAGGGAACCAATTTTGGGGCAGTTACTCCCCAAAGAGTGTCGTTTAACGGTTATCCTTACGTTGTTACTTACGTCAATGGACACTTTGAAGCAGCACTTGGGAATGGAACCGTTGGAGCAATAAAGGGAACAGCCGCCATAAATATTCCAAAATCAATACAGTTTGAAGGAAAAGATATTCCTGTTACTGCAATTAAGCGTCATGCTTTTCAAAATTGGGAGGGAACAGATGTTACATTTGCAGAAGACAGTGTGCTGCAACGTATCGAAGCTTTCGCCTTTCACAGTTCAAACTTAAAAAGAATTAATCTTCCTGAAAGCCTAATTAGCATTGAGAACACTGCTTTTTGCGCAACGCAGCTGAAAAGTATAAGAATTCCATCGAAACTCGCAATTATTCCGGAAGGTTGTTTTGCCCATTGCTCTGAGTTAGAAAGTGTTGAAGTTGCGCCAGGCAGTGCATTGGTTGAATTTGGACACTCAGCTTTTGCTGGAGATCGCAAGTTAAGAAGTTTTAATATTCCAAATACTGTAAATACAGTTGGTGGAGAATGCTTTAGTGGTTGCAATGATTTGTCATTCCCTGCAGACTGGGAGCCACGAATAGTTAAGGAGGGAGGTTTTAGAGGATGCAGAAGCGAATCAGCTAAAAGATTTCTTAACCGTAATGACTGAGTGGCTGCGCTAGTCGTATCTTAAGCTTGAACCAGATTAGAGCTAAAACGTGTCGGGTTGAGTAGATAAATCCGCTTTTGGGACGTCGTGGTAGCAAGGCTTCTCGCCTTGCTAAGTTCTTCGCAAATTTTCTCAAATTTGCTCGTGAACTCGCTGTCGCCACCTCCCTCCGGGGTTACCTAATAATGCTTCTGATATTTGGTTCAAGCATTCATGCTCAATTTGAGCAAGTGATTGTGATTGATTATCTTTTGCTTTATGTATGGAATTTACTTAACTCAACCATGGAACGCATCCACACGTTAATTTCTTCAATTCTATTCTCTTCCAATGTACGTTTCAATTCAATGTCAAGCTGCGAAATGCGTCTACTCTGCAATATTTGCTTATCTTGTAATACGTCAATATCCGGCATTTCCTGAATTAAGTTTTGTAAAAGGGCCAATTGCTGAAGCTCGTCATTTCGCTGAATTTCTAGTTGCTGAATTTGTTCTTTGTGTTGGAAGTCGGGAGGAATGTGGGAAGAAGCGTTCCTGACCTAGTTTAAGATACTATCCCGGAATGTCCCTTTAA
>JAISRQ010000021.1 GCA_031273545.1 Holosporales bacterium | reverse complement strand
AGGCTTGAGGGTTTGAGCCGAAAATCGCAAGAGAGAAAAACGGCTCCGTAGTGTATACTGCGGTACTGTTGTTGTGTTGTTTACTGGCTGAAATGGTTTTGTGGGTGAAAAATAGAACCGGGGATTGATTATCCGGTAGTTTTCGGGGGGAAATAATGCAAAGCAGTTTTTGCCCTAAGTCCAAAATCGCTATAGTAGTGGTTACTATAACACTTTTGTTGGTCTTTACTCCTGACGTTGCATTGTGTTTACCGGGAAAGGGCCATAGCGCAATTTGGAACGATATTTTCGGAATAACTGATGTGGATTCTTCAAATGCTATAGAACCACTTTGGGACGTGGCGCAAGAGATTATCGATGAAACGAAAGATGACTATCATCGTATAAAAAAAGCGGGGTTCGAGTGGTTTACTTGGGGTCGTTATGGCCACAGGCTTTTATTTCATTGGGGATTCAATCGTAATCCAGCAGAACACCCTCAACTAAAACAACAATTTGAGGAATGTTTGGACGAGCATATAAAAAAGGAATTAAACAGAGGAGAACTGAACTCTGAAAATATTGAAAATTATCGTCGGAAGCAGGAAAAAAAATTTTGGAAAATATTAAGAGACTTACAAAAAGAACGTAATAAAAAGCTCATAAACGCAGTTGTCAAAACCACAGGGATACCTACAACAAGAGGTTATGCAGGAGCCGTCGCTACCATTATTTATGATGCCCATCTTTTGGGTGATTATTCGACAATAAATACATTAGCATTACCGAAAATTGGTTTAATAGAACAAGATCTAGAGAAGGCGGGTTTGGGACGCCTCCTTGACGACGACAAAGACAAATCAGAAAGGTTCCAGAAAATACAAGAAAATCTGAAAAAAGCGATTCGTGTAGGTCGAGGGAATACGGATGCTAAACGTGCGAAACGTTTGAACGAGACAATAGCGGAATTTTTACCAGAGATTTTAGAGGGACGTTTCAAAAAAACACTTTCAGACAAGGGTATCACTATTACGATACCCCAAAAAACTAACTAGCGGAGGCATATCATGTTGAGGCAGAAAAAGCTTCATATTGCTTTTTTCTTTGTTGTTATTTTTCTTGCTGTTCTAATGTGCAACAATGGATATGCTGCTGTCGGAGGTGAAGATTACGACCCACAGCATACGATGCTTGCCCTTAACACGGCGATCGTGTCTATACATAGAATCCTCACAACAGAGGACCGTATTATCCTCGATCAGGAGTACAAGAATATCATCAATAACTTAAAATTCGGCAACATTGAGGACGACTACGCGCTAAAAGACCTTTATGAGGAACTCCTGAACGTTATCAGCAAGAAAACATTGAGAAAGGAAGAACTTGCACGTTTTCAACGTAAATATGATTCTCGTGAAAAAAATTTGTTAGTTAACTCCTTAACTAATATTAGAGCTTATGGTGGTAATGCGTGGAGTTTTTTAGGCAGTCTTGTAACATCTGGAGTATCTGCCTATTTTGGTTATCAAAATTCCAAAAACGAATTGCTCGAAGAATTGGACGATGAGCTTTGGGCATTGCATAACGACGATATAGAGGATATTAATGATTTACAAAAACGTCTCTTAGATTCGTCATGGAGTTTGCTAAGGCAGTATAAGTTACCTGACGAGTATCGCCTTACCCAAGCAAATATGACTGATTTTGATAAGGCAGTGCAGGAAACAGATAGTGACAAGAGTGTGCGCATGTTTCGTGCGTTAGAACCACATTTTAAAGTATATCCTCCATTCTGGTATTTTTATGGAAAGGCAGCCTTTCAGAATGGAGATATTGAACTGGCCCGGAAATGTTTTACTGAATTCGAAAACGTTTGGCGTCCTGTTTTGCGTCATGACCCTTATAGGTTAGAAGTCGCTAAATACCGTGTGATGGACCTTTCCGATAATAAAGCTTCTAATGAGGAAATTATCGCTCAACTGAACATCATTCGGGAGAATGCTTTTCTTAATGATTGGAACAGCAATCTTTTTGCGGGAGTCATGTATTTTTCTGTCGGTGATAAAGAACAGGGGATGGATCGTTTGCGGATTAACATAAACTTCGGCAGTGAACGCGAAATTAGCGGTCAAATCCTCCAATCGATGCAAGAAGGCAAACTTGATTACAATTTATTATCGAGTGAATTACGATCAATTCTGGAAGTATCAATTCAATCTTCTGAAGAGCAAGCTCAGCGAGATTATGCTACATCTCTGAATAAACAAGCTGAACAATATTATCAAGAAGGAAAGGTTAAAGAAGCAGAGGAATTGTTTTTAAGAGCAGCTAATCAAGGCAGTACAGATGCTCAATATAGTTTGGCCAAAATGTTTCTCAGTGGAGACATTATACAAGATGACCGCAAGGCTGTTGAATGGCTCACAAAGTCTGCGGAGTCGGAAAATAGAGGAGCCCAATACACCTTAGCGCGTATGTATATGGACGGGCAAGGGGTACCAAAGGATGCTGAAAAAGCCTTGCACTGGCTACAAAAAGCAGCAAATTCTGGTTATGCCAAAGCCCAAAATGCTCTGGGCTATATGTATCAAAACGGCTATGGTGGAATAAAGTCTGATTATGCACAAGCTGCAACATTATATCGTAAAGCAGCAGAGCAAGGTGACCCTTTTGCTCAACATAATTTGGCCTTGGCATATGAACGTGGGCACGGAGTTGGAAAAAACCTTGAAGAAGCCTACATGTGGTATTACATAGCAAGCCAGAAGAGTTTTTCAAATTCTCCAGAAGATCAAGAGCTCAAATTAGTTCTCCAAATGAAATTAGACACAATTGAGAAGAAGGGATGGACGAACACAATAAAATTTTGGCAAGGGTTATCGAAAGATGCTATAGAAAGAGTTCGGACAAAGGCTCGGGAGAAAATGAAAACGATTAAGTAGAGCGGAATGCTTTAAGAGAGGAGGTGATATCTATGAAGACGTTCTTTATACTTGCAGGAATTGTTGTTGTGATAGCCCTATTTGTGGCTTCTCCTGCTATTGCGGCGGTGGTGTTAGGAGGTGGAGCTCTGCTCGGTTCAAAAATGTAGAGAATTTTGAACAGTGCCGTTTTAGGAGCATTTAAGTAGCGCTGTACTAAAAAAAGCTGCTTATCCTTTTCCTACAGGATAGCGGCTTTTTTCGCGTCGATTTGCTATAATCTTTACGGGCGAGGGTTAAAACTCTTCTGTTTCTGCTTACAATAGTGACTTTGAGAGCGATGATGGGTAATGGACACGAC
>JAISRQ010000122.1 GCA_031273545.1 Holosporales bacterium | reverse complement strand
GAGCTGACAGGCCAGGTTCGGCGCCACGTGGGGTGTCTGGAAGCTTGGCAGTCCGGGGGACGTATGATCGAGGAGGGGGGTCAGCATCCCGGAGCATAACTGTGCCTGCACCACCAGCCTCGCAGCGGGCAACAATGGCGCCAGTAATTAGTCCGAAGGGCCAAGGTGCGGCTTCGTCAAAGCCAATTTATTTGCAAATTGGAACACTTCCGTCTATTGAGCTTGCAACAAAGGAAGCCGCTAGAATGGCGGGGAAATACGCGATTTTGGCAAATCAGCAGATTAGTGTGCGGCCGTTTAAGACTACCGCGGGTAAGACGGTGTACCGGTTGCTGGTTGGCCCACTTGTGTCTGATCAGGCTGCCAAAAATATTGCGAAGGCCCTTGGTTTGTAGTAATTCCGCACAGGCTGCCAAAAATATTGCGAAGGCTCTTGGTTTGTAGTAATTCCGCATGTCACGCTTCTTTTTCGTTGGTTTCACGAAATGGTGTTGTGTGTTAGCGTTGCTTGCTGTATATATTTTTTCGCATGTATTGTCGTTTTCATAAAACATTTACTTCTTTCTTATACGTTATAGTTGATTAGATCTTTTTGGGATCCTGAACGTTGCGGTTTTTTCTTTTGTGAAGAAACATCAATTAAAGGATTTCAATAAGGGGAGGGGTTATTCAAGTTTTATTTATGGGGCCAAAATACGGCAATTGGTATTCGTATCAAAAAATTTTTTTGTTAATCATGAGTAAATACTTGAACGTTACTTGTTAACTTGTAGAAGGAGTTTGTTTATGAAGAAGATGCTTTTGGTCGCTGCATTAAGCAGTTGTGTATGTGGTTTTTCGGCACAGTTGTCAACGAAGGTGGATTTCCCGGTTATTTCTAATCAGAAAACTGATTTGTTGCAATATTTTTCGGATTTTAGACGTTATTTTGATGAACTCATCGGTTCTGGATATTTTAGTCGAGGTGCTATTACTGCTGGAATGTCAGAAAAATATTTTGGACACAGGAATGCTAGTCTGGATAACAGTATCGAACAAATGCGTAGATTAGCTGCTGCGGTACGAGAAGGGGATCTTTACAAACAAGTTGCTAAGTTTGTTGGCAGGATAGAGGTAGGTGAAGGTCGGGAAGAGACTGGAAGTGGGACCCTTGTTTGTTGGGATGGTATGCCAAATGAACTGAAAGGTAGGGTTGTCATTACTTGTGGACATAATCATCCGTATTGGGATATTGGAACAAGTAATAGATCCCAAGAAGGAGAAACAATTGAGGCAGTAGCAACACCGTTGCAAACAACAGAGAGGAAATTTTCCGGTGTATATTTGCTAGATGGATTAGTCAAGATCGCGTCTGATGAAGAAAATTATAAGGGGAATGAATTCGTAATACATTTTACTCCGGATATGGATCATACAAAGTTTGATGTTTGGGCTCCTGGTTCGATCAATAGCAGCATTGAAGTGGAACGTTGCTACTTTTTCGGAAAACCTAAGTATATAGAGGATTTCGCAGTTTTTATTTTAAAACGCCCCGTTACAGATTCTGGAGGAACGATAGTTGATGGTGTAAATTTGGGGAACATCATCACGTCGCAAGCCTATCCTAGACTTGATCAAGGGAAGTTTTTTATTGGCTATGGGGGGGTACTTTTTCCGGATGATGACACGCCTTTTACCCATCCATTTGTTGGCTGGAATCTAAAAAAGAGAGTCACAAATGCAGAGTGGTTTCATAGTGGCGGCGGTATTTATCTCACAGGCGGGCACAGCTTCGGTCCAAGTGACAGTGGATCGCCCGCTGTAGCGGAGTGCAACAAATGCCAATACATGATTGTAGGTATATGTACTGGCGGAGCTGAGTACGATTTGGCGAGCCAAAGAAATCGACTGAATGCAGTTATTCAATACGAACAAGGAAATGTCCCGGCTGCTCTTGTTGTTGTTGACCATCCCTAACTGATGTAGACCTATACGTCAATAAGGAAGCCTGCCTTTTTCTAAAGTGGCTGTCTCTGTCGGTCCAAAGTCTATACTCACTCCTCCAAAAGGTTACGGACTTTTTGGGAGAACAAATGCCTGCGATTGTACTCCCTGGTCAGCAATCTTTTGGAGCCTGGGCCTGGCCCTTTTTATCTATGAATCTAATTTTGTCCTCCATAACTTCGTAAAATGCTTTGCCCAATACGTCCTCCAAGTCGCGCCGGTTGTGTACGTGTCGCATAAAGTTGTTATTCTCTCTAATCATGGTTAGCTCGTTCAAATAACCATAATTTGGACTATTAATAATTTCTGAGTCGTCCTTGTCGTACAAATCATGGGCTATATACGCAATAATCGAACCAAGGTGCGGCCTATGTTTACAGGAAAACACTGCGCATGCCCAGCAAAGAATTACACTATCCAAGTTGCGGGCTCGTGCAGCTGTTAGACCCATATTGCGCAGTAACCACTGATAAGGGTTCTTTCTTACGTCGCATTCTCCGCGTTCTTCAAATAATGTTCTTTTATATAATTCTACATACTTCGAAATATCCTCGTCAGATAAATAATCACGATTTGGGTTGCGGCTTCTTACCCCGATCATCTCTTCAATTTCTACAAATTTTCGAGTCACGTATCTGTCCGAGTCACGTATCAGACCTTCAATCTCGTCCGTACTTTTTCTTGCTGCCTCAGCTAGTGCAAACTTTGCGCGGGCGACTTCATCATCCGATAGCTCCACGGGAAGTTGCGAGCAACTAGCACAGGAAGCCCAACAGCTCACTAAAACAACCGGTATAAATT
>JAISRQ010000040.1 GCA_031273545.1 Holosporales bacterium | reverse complement strand
GTTGTTGAGTTGTTGAGTTGTTGAGTTGTTGAGTTGTTGAGTTGTTGAGTTGTTGAGTTGTTGAGTATAGTGCGAAATTTGGATACTTCTGTCAAGCATATAAGGCCCCATTTACAATTTTTTTTACCTGTCTAACTGTACACAAAAACAGGTTAATAAGTCGTTAAAATCTCGCTTGAAGTAACATGAATTTACCTAAAACGATAATAATTTCTTTCAACAAATATGCATAAAAATTAAAAAAAAACACGCGCGTTTATTGGCGATCAAGTCCGTAATCATTTGGAAAGTGGGTATACCTAAGCTTCCGATGGATGTGAACAAGTCCCTGAGCCACTTGCAAGGAAGGGGAAATCCCCCACCACCACATTCAGCCTATCACAAAAAGGTTAATGAAATGCTAATACTAAAAAACGGTTAATTTGCGGTTAACGGTTAATTAACTTTTTTCTGATACAATTTATGGGTGGTGGTGGGGTGCGGACTCTTTTTTCGCAGCCATTCAATTCATCTTAATCCAGCCCTTATATTTTTTGCATTTTTTTTCATGAGCCGAACATGATTTGTCAAAAACAGAGCCACTTGCTTGGATGCGTTAATTCTTATAGCGTGAATTCATAATGTAGGCTGTGAAGGAGTTACGTTGCAAACAAGATTAAAAGGGTTTGTGTTAATGGAAGTTGTAATTGCGCTCTGTGTGATGGGCGTATTAACTGCCACGATAGTTCCGCTTAGCCAAACAATCATCGCATACTCAAGAGCTGCACAAACACGCAAGTCATTTGACTATGTGATGAGATCTTTGACGGTATACGTTGCACTGAATGATCGGTTGCCATGGCCCGGCCCTGGGGGCCTAGAGGATGAAGAGTCACAACAACCGGTTGGGCATGTCCCGTATAAAACCCTCGCATTGGAACAACAAATCGCACAGGACGGGCATAAAAATACTCTGATGTACGTGGTAAATCCTGTCTTAACGGGGTGGATTCCTAACATCCACACATATAGAACATCAAACCCCTTTTTGGAAATAGAAATGGACACAGCAAAGAATTTGCGGGTTATACTAGCGGACGGTTCAGATGCCATCCCTTTAGAAGAAAGCTGCACTGACTTTTGTGCAGCCGTCCTCATCAGCATTCCACCTAAATCCGAATATTCGCTCAACGATGTTGTTCAAATTAACGGCGACAACATAGTCGTAACGACACCTCCTATCAGCTCTGGTGTGATTGTCCGCTGGATCAGCCGAAACAACATTGTTGTGCTGGAGAGGCTTCGTTAACGCTCGAAAAAGTTTTTCGATTGCTCGTCAAAAAATTTGGCAATCTCTTCGGGTGAAGCTGTAGACTTTTTCTTGGATAGAATAATCAACACCCCTCGCCCATCTATATATTTGTCTGATTGAAACCCTAGTAGATCTTTTAAAATTTTATTCGCATATTCTCCTAATCCAAAAGCAGCAACCTTTTCTTCAACCGTATTATCTCTGTGCGACCAATACGATCTAGTTAGTTTGTCGTAAAGTGAAGAAATAGGATCGGCCAAAAAAGCTCCTAATAAGCATTCTTTATTTAGTTCTTGTTTTAATGTTTTGTACTCTAATGGGTGCTCTTTATTTAGTTCTTGTTTTAACGATTCGTACTCGTTAGGAGTCATTCCAAATTTGTATAAATCCTCTTTATTTACGCTATTACATGTACTACATTCTATCTGATTCGCATTCTTACACACTCTTCCATGGGGACCACAACATACTTCACTGTTGTTATCTGTTATTGTCTTGTACGCGTATGCAGGTTGAAGGAGCCAGACGAATCTTTTCGTTAGCTTATCCCCTGTAGGAAAACTCTTAGTGTTTCTATCCCAGGGTTCTTTAGCAAGCATTACATCGAATTCGTTAAAAGCAAATTCCATATCCTCTTTTACTATTCCGCTGTAGTACATGGCAATTTTTCCTTGCTCATGTAAAAGCTCAGATAGAAAACTAAGTTTGTCCCTAGAGGGAAGAATTATAGGCTTTCCGTCGGGATAAGTAATAAGAAATCTCGTTCCAGAAATTCTTTTGCACACGATGGTGCCTTCGCGCTCGATAACATTCCAATCATCAAATATTATTCGAACCTTTCCCTTAAGAAAATTAAATAATTTCCTGCCCACTCCTTTTGAATCCGACTCTCCTCTCAGGAAATGTATAAAATCTGAAAGAGTGGCCTCAAAAAACAACTTATTGCTTGTTTCATTTGTAGTTTTGTTACTGTTCTTACCACAGAACGTGTCAAATTCATGCCTTAACGGATAAATATACGGATCTACAAAAATGACAGCGTTGCTAAATCCATTCCTACTCGAACCTAAATCTCCTACAACAATGTCGATCAGCCCATTATTTTGGCTCATTAGGTGCGTAGCTCTCTCTATAAATTCGTCAACTTGCTCATCAGTTGGAGTACGTTTTATTTCTGGAGCGACAGGTACATCGTATTCGTTACTACTAAAGTATAAGTAATCTATTCCTGGGAGATTTTTTTCGTCACCAACATTAGCGACACCACGTTGCATGAATAAACAGCACGCGAATAATAAATAATTCATCTTCATTCTTTTCTTTCAAATCAAAGTATACATTCATATAGATTCTTGCATATATTTTGAACTACTATCAATATGCAAATAAAGACGGATACGACATTGAGAACATGTTCTAATTTAGGATTACTTCTACAGTATACAGCTCGTCATTACTATTTTCTTCATGTATGGATGGAACAACTGTTTTGTCTTTCTTTCTTACAACAACGTTCTTCGCACTTTGTAGACGAGCCACGATCCCAGTGACTTGCGCACGAGTTAAAAATGCGCCCTCCGAATTTTCCCCTTTCCCAAGCTTTAATACATAATTATCTTCACTTTTTATTATAGAAAATACGCCACCAAGCTTTGAAGTTGGCGCTGCCTCTGATGTAAGTAATTCTGCCTGTGCCAATTTTTTCCACACGGATGACGGATCTGAAAGAATAGCTGCGTCGTAGTCATTTGCGTAAAGCATTATAATTGTTTGAATATTTGTAAAATCATCCGCAGTAGATTTCTCCTTTACTTGTTCCAATAAATCACGTCCTTTAAATATTGCACCAAACATTACTCCAACAATGACCAGGACAATAGATATCTCGATTAACGAAAATCCGTCAACTTTACGAAGCAAACATTTACGAAACCGCGCATATGACCCCCCAAAAATTGCCGCCCAGAAGTTTAAGAATCGTACGCGTTTGCTCTGCCAAAAAGTCTGTAGTCTTTTGGGGAGTAGATACAAGTTCCGCAAGTGAACACTAAGTAATTTCAAATACATTAGTCTTTTCATAAACGTAAAACCAATAGGTGCCCCTATAAGTAGAATTATAGTAAATATTCGTTAATAATATACTTACGACGCATTTATTTACTCTAATTGTTCAAAAAACAGCATCTAAGTATATAGATCTTGCAAATATTGATATTTATTTTGCAGAATTCAGTAAAAACCACCTGAGATTAATACTTATTTAACAAATTACTTGTATCCTGTATATAGATGATTATATTTCACAATAAGAGAGTTCTATGAAAAAGCAAGTATATGCATTAGGGATGTCACTAGCCTTGTTAGGATCAGGGCATTCTATGATGGGGATGAATCCTATGATGGGCTTACTTGGAGGCCTTGGCGGCATGATGGGCGGAAGCAGCATGATGGGTATGGGCGGTATGAACCCTATGATGGGCGGCATGATGGGAGGCATGGGCGGCATGATGGGCGGCATGGGCGGCATGATGAACCCAATGATGGGCATGATGGGCGGTATGATGGGTGGCAAAACGGGTGAAACTCAAGAAGCAGCAGAAGCAAAACTTAAGAAAATTGCCAGTGCTGATATGCGTGACTTAGGGCAAGGAATTATTACTGCGATATACTCTCTTAAGGCGTCCGTAGACCAAATCTCTACATATGTGATGCTTTCGTACATGATGGAGATGCAGCGGCAACAACAGCAGCAGATGCAACAGATGCAGCAGCAGCAATATTCGCCGTATGGATACGCTCAACCTCAGTACGCTCAGCAGCCTGTTCAGCAGTACGCTCAGCAGCCCATGTATACAACTGCTCAACAGCCTGTGTATACAACTGCTCAACCAACGACAACTACTGCCACGACAACAACGGCAAGAAGAACTCTTTAGGATGCTGTTATAAAGAGTGCCAACGAGACAACTCAGGAATCACGACCCTTTGTTGTCTTTAAAATCGGCCTCCCCTTATGGCTGTACACTGTATGCCGGAGTTCGCAATCTTTGGGGACCCCGATGTATATTAGGGTCTCAAATTAATGCCGATCATAAGGTCAGGTAGTATGAGCTTCTTAGAGCTAAAAGATGTTGCATTTTCTTTGGGCTTAGGTACATGATGCGGCATTTTCTTTGGAATTAGATATATGTTGAGTAAACTGTCTACAGTTTCATTTAGTGGTATAGAAACCAAGGATGTGTCTGTAGAGGTCCAAATAGCGTCTGGCTTGCCTAACTTCGTTATCGTTGGGCTTCCAGATAAGTCTATTGCCGAATCCAAGGAGCGCATTCGAGCAAGCTTTTCTCATGTAGGGTTAACCTTGCCTCCGCGGCGCATAATAGTCAACTTGGCCCCCTCAGATTTACAAAAAGAGGGCGCGCACTACGACCTGCCGATTGCCCTTGGGATATTGGCTGCCCTTGAGGTGTTTGATAAGGCTCAGCTTCAGGAATACGTGATCCTCGGAGGATTGAGCCTAGACGCGTTAATCGCCCCAGTAGTTGGAGTCCTCGCAGCCGCACTTATGGCGTCCTCAAGTCAGAGGGGGCTGATATGTCCGTCTGCAAACAGTAACGAAGCATCTTGGGCCGGAGCGCACCTTAATGTACTTGCAGCCCCAGACTTAGTTTCGCTGGTGAACCACTTCAAAGGAGCATGTGAACTCGTTGCGCCTACCCCTCCTGATGTAAAGAACAAGCTTACGCCTACCTATGGCGACATGCGGGATGTTCGCGGGCAATCTATGCTTAAGCGCGTATTTGAGATAGCCGCAGTTGGACATCACAATGTGCTAATGATTGGCCCACCAGGTGCAGGAAAATCAATGATATCGCAGCGTTTGATGGGAATTTTGCCGCCCCTTAGCCCAGAAGAAGCAATCGAGACCACAATGATTTACAGCCTGGCCGGCATGCTTCCCGAAGAGGGACTCATGGTTCAGCGCCCATTTCGCGCGCCGCATCACTCCGCATCGCTAGTTGCACTTGTTGGCGGAGGCATTCACGCAAAGCCTGGTGAAGTTTCTTTGGCGCACAATGGCGTGTTATTTTTGGATGAGTTTCCCGAATTTTCTCGTGCGACACTGGAATCTTTGCGGCAACCGCTCGAGGCAAATACGATAACGGTATCGCGAGCGAACCAACACATAACGTACCCAGCAAAGATACAACTTATTGCAGCGATGAACCCGTGTCGGTGCGGGTACTATGGAGTACCTCAAAAGGAATGCTCCCGTGCGCCAAGGTGTGCGGCCGACTACCAGTCAAAAATATCCGGACCATTACTTGACCGTTTCGACCTGGTTGTATACGTCCCACAAGTGCCTATAGATGATTTACTCCCACAAAAGAAAGGTCTTCTTGTGGAATCTTCGGCGACAATACAACAACGGGTGCTTAACGCCGTAAATTTTCGCCAGCAGGCCCCCACTTTGGCAGATGATGATTTGTTACCTGAAACGCAAAAAAGCTTGCGTATTTTTGCAGAAAAGCGGGATTTATCTGCCAGAAGCTGCACACGTTTACTTAAAGTCGCCCGCAGTATTGCTAGCTTGGACGCGTCTGTAGAAGTAAGGAGCTATCACGTTGAGGAGGCGATACATTACAGGTATAGCAGCCCAAATACGTACAGCGCGATCTCGTAGGGGGATGAGCACACAAAGATGTGGTTGCTTCATGTGAAACACTGGTTCAAACAAGATGTCCTCCAAGATCTCCCAAATATTGCAGCCTAGAAACTGAAGAAAAGTTTCACCCTCTATGTTGACTTTCCCCAGCGACATTTCTATCATGAAAATCAGGGAGGGGCGATGCTTGCAGTGCTGTGCGTTCTAGGATATGCTCGGAGACGTACAGGGGGAACTCATACATGACGGCGTTGTCGTTTTCGTGTATGGTTGCTTTGTGAAGCAGTAACTAGATCGATAATAAGCGCGAACACAATTTTAAAACGCGGGTGTAGCTCAATGGTAGAGCTCCAGCCTTCCAAGCTGGCCACGTGGGTCCGATTCCCATCACCCGCTCCAATTATATACCCACTCTCCAGAAGATTACGGACTTTTCGGGCAGGCGGAAGTTCACGATTATCAAATTTCTTGGCCGCAATCTTTGGGGGCTCCGGTGTATGTGCTGCAGCGAAACTAATATAAAACACACAAACATTTATTCAAGAGTGATGTAACATGGGATTTAATTGTGGAATAGTTGGCCTTCCAAACGTTGGCAAGTCGACACTGTTTAATGCACTAACGCAAACGGCCGCAGCAGAAGCGGCAAACTATCCCTTCTGCACAATTGACCCAAATGTAGGCTGTGTAGGCGTCCCAGACGACCGCCTCGAAAAATTGGCTGCAATTGCTAAATCTAAAAAAATTATCCCCACTCAAGTCGAATTCGTTGATATTGCTGGCCTGGTTCGGGGCGCAAGCAAAGGCGAGGGGCTTGGCAATCAATTCCTTGGGCACATAAAATCCACTGATGCAATTATCCACATCCTGAGGTGTTTTGACGATGGCGACATAACACATGTGGACGGAAGCGTGGATCCTATACGCGACATGAATACCGTTGAAACTGAACTGATGCTGGCAGATATAGAAAGCCTGGAAAAAAGGCTTGCGAAATTTAATAGGAAGCCGCACGCCGTCTCCGCTGAGCTAAAAGATACGCACGATCTAATGCAAGAGGCACTAGCCTTGCTTTCCGACGGGACGTCAATTGCGCCTAAAAAAGGGGAAGTTAGTCGCTTTAAGGAGCTTGAATTAATTAGCGACAAACCAGTGCTATACGTGTGTAATGTGTCCGAAGAGGGTGCAAACGAATACTCCGCAATCGTTCATGAATACGCAGAAGCTCACGGCTTTGAGGCGACGATTGTGTCGTGTGCAATTGAGTCTGAGCTGGCGTCGCTAACACCTGCGGAACAGGTCGAATTTCTACAAAGCATTGGTATGACTGAAACGGGGCTTTCTAAGGTGATTCGGGCTGGGTACCGGTTGTTAAGTTTGTCTACATTTTTCACTGTTGGCCCGGAAGAAACGCACGCATGGTCGATTAAGACGAATTCGCTTGCTCCGGATGCGGCGGCAGAGATTCATACGGATTTTAAACGCGGGTTTATCTGCGCTGCAACTATTAGCTATGAGGATTATATCCAATATAACGGCGAGGTTGGCGCGAAGGCAGCTGGAAAGATGCGCTTAGAGGGAAAGGATTACATGGTTAAGGACGGGGATGTCGTACACTTTCGGTTTAACGTGTAAGGTACTACTGGAGCCTCTTCACTTAGAGCCTGTCTTCACTTAAATTTAAACAGGCTCTTAATCGTTCCATTTAATATGCAATATTTTTTTTCGGAAGGAATGCAGACTGTTGACTCCCGAGTAGTCTTTCTTATAGCATGTCAACCATAGATCACCATTTTTACGGAAGATAGATATTATGCTAAAAAAATCAATTGCACACTTTTGCTCCCATGCCCTTTACTTTGCAATTCCTTGCTTCCTTACGGGAACAGGAATGGCATGTTTTTCATGCGACCAAAATGAGTTAACCGAAAACTGCAACATGCAAGCGGACCAACAGGGTGCCATAGCGCAAAGCTACGACGAGCAGAGTGAAATTGCTGAAGCTAACCTTGAGAACGAATACGTGAGAGAACCTACTGAGCATGTGGTCGTAATGCCGGTTGTCCAACGTAACTATGAATACGACTGTAAGGATTTCGCTAATCAAAGGTTGCTTGATGCTCGACCCTATGTTTCTGAGCTGCCATTCACACAGTCTTTCCAGCAGGGCAAATTGATGATGGCACCAGCCCAACTAGGTCTATCTTGTTTTGATAGTATTTGTGAATCTTCTACAAGATGGAATACACGATTACGCATGGAAGACTGCTGTGCACTAAAAGAAGAACCGTCTGCACTTAGCACTTATGTTTGTTTATTTAAGGACATAACTCTGCCAGAATTTACCCCCATCAGTTTTGACAGTTCACTTATATGTAGAGGTTTACTGAGTCTGTCAATTTCACTACCTCCAGCTCCAAAATTAAAATTTGGAGGCTACCAGTCACTACCGCCAATATTAAAATTTGGAGGCTGCCAGTCACTAACGAGAAAGCCTTTATTAGGAGATTTGACTAGCAATGTAAAACTTTCAACAATTGGGGATAAGTTGTCCAAGAAAAAGGTACAAAAAAGAACACGACAAACAGGGATCACAAAGAATACGAGTAGATCTAGTCAAAGAAAGAGGAATGCAAATTTTAGCTTTCGCAGATGATCTAATGAATAGTGAGGAATGAGATCAATAAACGCTGTGGTTTTATCTTTCAAAATCTTCGCACTTATTTAAGGCGTGGGTATCAAGTATGCCCACCCCCAGAAAGATGGCAGATTTAAGGCGTGGGTATCAAGTATGCCCCCCCAAAAAGATTACAGATTTTTTTTAGAACAAACGCTTACTGTTCCCCAGCTTTTTGTCCGTAATCTCCGGAACACACCAACAATACATACAGGTTATTAATCCGTTACTTGGATCAGCATCTGCGCCTTCATATTTTTAAAAATTTTCTCGCAATACATGAGCTTCTTTTGGTATTCGAGTTCTTGCTTTATTTCGCCTCTATCTATATTTAACGTGCTTTTGTTTGAATGAACTCGAAGTGGCAAGCAAACAACCAAAACTTCCCCGGTATATATAGGCGTCAAACACTTATTAATCTCAACGCCTTGAGGAAAATTGTCCA
>JAISRQ010000077.1 GCA_031273545.1 Holosporales bacterium | reverse complement strand
AGAACAGATCGTGCGAGAAATGGAACTGGCGCCCGATGGGGCAAGCAGATCAGAGACGAAGGCGATGCCCAGTTTAGATGCAGGCGTGATCCTGGGAGAAGGGGTGTATCGGTATTTTTTGGCGAGGTGATCTAAAGCGTCAAAAAGACATTCGTTTTTTGAAACATGACAGAAAACTGCTAATAAGCTCATTGGAACGAGCTTGCGGCGGCAAAATGATGCCCAAAGTACGAAACAATGGCGGATCTGTTGGTCGCATGGATACATTTTCGGGACAGGCTTCTTCATAAAGTTTGGAAAGGAGAGTGATTCCTAACCCATTTCCCACCATAGCCAAAAGAGACAGATTGCTGGAAGCCGAAACCATGATCTTGTTTTTGATATTTATCTTCTGTAATACAGCAGAGGCAATATTTTTTTTGTTGCGTGTCGGAATCAGCACCGCATATTCGGTCAGCGCATCAAAAGGGATAATGTCATACTTTATCAAGGGAGAGGATGTCGGAATAACCGCGTACAATTGATCTTCCAGGAAAGGAATCCACTCGAAGCGCCCTGAAAGCTCATATTCTACGAACCCAATGTCTATTTCTTCGGCTTCCAGCCACTGAGGAACTTCTTGTACGCCTATTTTAATTTCGATTTCGATGTTGGGATTGTCTTCCTTGAAGATGCTGATGGCTTTGGGCAGGAAAAAGGTAGCAATGCTTGTATAGGCGCCGATGCGTATTTTCCCGGCAACGTTTTCAGCAATTTCTGCTATCTTATCGCTCAAGGCGAATCCTTCCCTAACCACAGCACGGAGAAAAGGTTCCAATTTTTTCCCCTCCCGAGTGAAGGAAACGCCGTTGTGATCACGCAGAAGAAGTGGAAAACCTATTTCGGTTTCAAGGGAATGCATCATGTGGGTCAATCCAGACTGGGTATAGCCTAATTCCTCTGCCGCCTTGTTGAAACTCCCAAGTTCCACTGCGGTCAGCAGAGCGATTAACTTTTTTGTCTCCATACAATCACCTCCAATGCAAACGAGCCTGCCGAAAAGCAATTTATAGCGGTTTGCATAATTATGGTGCATAATCGTGAACTCCAAAAAGAGACAACGGCTCTAAAGCCTATCTGCAACATTCATTATATCCGTCAGCCTGTTGTTTTTCAACAACATGACTATTGAATTTCCTCAGACTGAGACCAGACTGAGAGGCTGCTTCACCGAAACGAAGAACCGTCACCTTCTTTTCACAGTCAGTTGGATTTGAAGGGAAGTGCCCTCTCGGCCTTCACTTGAAGTAACCGCATAGTCATGTTCAATAAAATCCGCTCGCGTCCTCTAATAAATAACTCGAACTATGAATATCAAGGAAACGTACTTGAATCTTGACAATTTGATGGCCAGCGGACCCCAATAGGCACTGCATTCTAAATCGCATTTCAATTCTCCCATATAGGGACCTTCAAATGAATCCTCCACAATTACGGCGACCATCGATAAAAATCTGCAAAATCCAAGAAAACACAAAGAAAAGACTAACGGGGATTTCCTAACTGATGTCTATTGCCGTTATCTTGATTGGAGGATTGAGTAAGCGCTATGAGAGTTAAAAATAACTCATGTGCTGTCACGACTGTTGTAACTGAGGCGGAAAAACGCCTTTTTATCGCGATGGCTCACAGCTTGGATGTTCCATATACTGTTCTCATGCGCCGATTGATCCGATATTTTCTGGACGAGAAAATATCATGGAGCGACTTGTTCAGGCAATACAATGAATTATCACTTACAGACACGCCAGAAAATCCCGTGAATAGGCACATACGTACCCATGTAGGTGTGGAACAATATACCGCGTTCGTCCAACATACCGAAGAATGGGGTTCAACGCCCACCGCCATCGCAAGGAGGCTGATACTGCTCTATATCACTGGAAAAATTGAACGCGGAGCGATATGGTACTGAATTGATCGCTATTTTTTAGCTTTGCAGCTGTGATCTTGGCTCCCCTGCGTTTTTTCTTTGTGTTGATGGCTTTGATTCGTAAAAAGAAGGATGTTAAAGTATATCTTTTCGATTGCCGACAGGGGCTGCAAGATATATCATTGGGCTCGATAATTAAGTTTGCTTTCAAATATAATGGAGGTTCCGATGAGTTGGTTGTTCTTTATGGACGAAAGCGGGCACGATCACAAACAGTGTCCCTATGAGGTACGCGGTGGCGTAGCGTTACACGCCGGCAAGCTCTGGGGTTTTGTTCAGGCCATGCAACGACTTGAATTGCAGGCGTTTGGGTGCCAGCTCTCCCAATTTGGCAATGAAATAAAAGGCAGTACGTTACTGGATCGGAAAAGATTCAAATTTGCCGGGCAGAGAGAGCTTATGACTAATATGGATCGCCAGAAAAATGCACGTTCGTTCTTGGAAAAATCTCATAGAAATCAAAGCCCGTCCGGAGAAGAATTTGCTGCCTACGGCCAAGCGTGTGTTTTTATGGCTCAAGGGATTTTCCAGGTAATAAACGACCATGACGGGATAATTTTTGCCGCCATTGTTCCAAACATAACGCGGAAGTCAGAGGAACTCCGATACGAAGAGTATCTGAGGAAGGATCATGTTTTCTTGCTGGAACGCTATTTTTATATGCTTGAGGCAAAACAGGAATTCGGCCTGTTGGTGATGGATGAAATCGAAAAAAAAGAAGATCGCAAACTCAGCAAACGCATTGAGAAATACTATACGTCAACATCAAAAGGTCAATATCGGGCTGCCTGGGTAGTGCCATCGCCTTTTTTTGTCTCATCCGATATGACATACGCCGTGCAAGCAGCCGACGTGTGTATCTATGCCATCAACTGGGGCTATCGACTGCCGCGTATGGAGCAACCGGCAAGAACAGAAATCGACAGCAATTTCAGTCAATGGCTGAAAAAGCTACAGTATAAGGGGACAACCGAAGATGGAAAACACCCTGCGTATGGAATCGTCTATATTCCCGATCTATTCATTTCCAGAGCATAAAAAGAGAGGCAACGCCTTTCATGGCTGCATCCAAAGACAAGCCTTGGAAAGCCCTGGGGCTGAGCCTCCGTAAATATTATTGAATTAAACTATACCGTTTGTCAAGGCCAATGTGACATAAAGTGGATTATTGATCCAACAAATTCACCGCCGCCCGCTTGACCTTCGGAGCCAAGTGCGCGTATCGCAGCGTCATTGTCATATCGGCGTGTCCCAGCAGGTCCCGGACGGTGTTCAAGTCCACTCCCTTTATCACGAGCTGAGAAGCAAAGTCATGTCGCATATCGTGCCAGCGGAAATTTTTAATCTCCGCATTCTTCAGCACTCCAGCCCAGGCTCGTTTGCAATTGTTCATCACTTCGCCGGTCTTCGGCGACGGGAAAACCAATCTTTCACCACCAGTCTGCTCTTTCCACGCGGCCAAGGTTGTCATCAATGTCTGGTTCATCGGGATATGAATCAGCTTGCTGTTTTTCTCACTGGATGGCTGTACAGTCAGGGTTCCTTCCTGAAAATCGATATCGCTCCATTCCAACCGGAACAGCGAGCCGCGACGTATTCCACTATTCAACGCGACGATCACCATCGGCTTCAGGTAATCCACGAACGTACTGGCTTTCAAATCCGGCAACAGGGACTTTTCTCTCCCATCAAGCCAGTCATTGTGACTGTCGCGCCCCGCCCTAATACGATCTTCCCGAGCATCTAAGGCGGCAAGCAAGCGTTTCCGTTCTTCAGGGGATAAATATCGGACCTTCGTTTCACTGTCCTCTTCACGCAATTTCTCCAGCCGCGCGAGAGGATTCGCCTCAATAATTTCATGCTTGACCGCCCAATTTATTGCTGCTTTCAATGCCGTGATTTGTCTATTGAGCGAGGATGCTTTCAGACCCTCTGTTTGGCGTCTCCTCGTTCGCCATTGTTCAAGGGTCAGCATGGAAATTTCTTCAACGGGCATATCCATAAAATCCTTGAAGGAATGGGTAAGAATAGCCATCGTTTCTTTTCCCGACCTGCGATTATCAGTCACCCAGGAACTATAATGCTCAAAGATAAGCTGTTTCAAAGTCAAACGTTCTTTTTTTACTTCTTCTGCCTTTACGGGATCGTTACCCAATTTTACGGACGCAAGAAATTTCTGCGCCACATCTCTCGCCTGCATGACAGTCAATATCTCGGCGGAACCGATTTTATGATATGTACGCTGCCCATTTGGACGTTTATAGTCAATGTACCACGTTTTCTTGCCAGAGGGTTCAACCCTGAGCATCAATCCTGGAAGTACAAGGTCTTTGATTTTTTGGCGCTGGCCAGTAGAAGCGATTCTCTGAACGATAGTTTGGGTCAATTTTTCTTGCATAATACATTCCCTCCCTGCGTTTACGTGTCTGAAATATATTTTGGAGTGATCTTAATTTCGGCCTCCGTATGGCCTCCGCAAACATTATACTAGAGGGTATTTTGGAGATAAAAATTAGAGTGATTGACATGATATAAAGGATTGCAAAAAGTAATAAATGTGCTATTATCTATGTATGGAGATAGATGAGGAAACAACGTGTCCTTTCTATGGTAAGGATGGGGTCTGCGGTTCGAATCCGCAAGTCGGCTTTAGAGATACCAAGGGTTCAGGAGTTTTCTCCTGAACCCTTTTTTCTATCCTTACGCCACCCTTACGCCAGTCAAAGGCATTCCTATCTTAAAAATATACCTTTCTCTGAATCACTGTTCCAAGTTGTGATACAATCGAAATATGGCCGTGCGGAGTGGTTTATCATATTAGTCAAAAATTCGAAAGGAGGCGCTGTATGAGAAACGTTGAGGATAAGTTTTTGACATCGCGTGAGGTTGGCGAAAGGTACAGACTGAAAAGCCCGGTTAGTGTCTGGCAAGCGGCCAAGAGCGGGAAAATCCCGAAGCCGCTCAACCTCGGCCACACGTGCCGCTGGAAAATGAGCGACCTTTTAGCCTGGGAGCAGGGG
>JAISRQ010000076.1 GCA_031273545.1 Holosporales bacterium | reverse complement strand
ATTGTTTTAAAGCGAATCTCAATCACATGAACGCAGCATTTTACTTAGCGTCTCTTAATGTATTTGAAGTTTTCATAACTTTACCTTTATTTTGTACAAAATATAAAATACCCTCAATACTTCTACGCCTTCAGCCCCCCTATCTCTGTTTGTACCTAGCGGAATGGGTCTAATTGAACCATCCGTACTTAGGTCCAACTCCAAACACCTAAAAATGCCTTCAAAGCCTTGGTAGGCAAGGGTTTCAGGGCTTCAGGCAGAGCCTATTTTTGACCCGTACACGCGGAGCAAAAAGTGCTCCGTTTGCAAAAAAAAGCGCATAATCCGGGTCACGGAGCATTTTTCACCAAAAAGGCAAACCCGCTACACCGCAAGAAACATAAGGTTTTTAAGGGGGAATGGTTGACCAAGTCTCCGCTTCTATCCGGAGATGGTGGGCGCCAGAGGATTCGAACCTCTGACCCGCTGATTAAGAGTCAGCTGCTCTACCAACTGAGCTAGGCGCCCCCCGCAACAACAATATGATTGTAGACGAATTAATCCGCAGAATCCATCCTCTATGCGCAATTTTTATACGTAATTTTGCAATGTACAACATTGAAAACATGTGAAACAATTCAAACGTATGGTTGGCCAAAAAAGAGTATAAAAAGTCAGGAATCATGCAAAGTCTTATTGAATATTTACAAGGAAAATTTTGTTTTTTTCTTTTTTCTTTTATAATTGCCGGAGGAGTGGCCTTTAGACTATTAAACTCCCCAAAACCAACATGGGAAGAAGAAGTAAAAGTTATTGAGACACAAATTGTAAAAAAGATCAAAATAACGCATGAAATTAATTTAATAGGTACGATAAAACCCAAACGATATTGCGTCCTTGCGGCGAAAACAAGCGGCATAATAGACACCTTAATTCCAGCCAGCACAACCGCAAAAAAGGGCGAGGTCATTGCAAAAATCGAAAACGCCAATATAGAAAAAGTATATGAACTATCCCTAGAAGCAGAACGAATCGCCAAGGCGCAATACGATCGCGTTTCGTCGCTAACCAAAGGGGGAGCCTCATCCAGCGCTACACTAGAGGAAAAGCAACAGCAATTGATTGCCGCTCAAAAGGACTTAGCACGCGCAACATTTGAGAGAAATAATACGATAATTGCTGCTCCATTTGACGGAACCCTGGGCGCATACAAAGTAAAAGATGGTGCGCAAGTCACGCAAGGAGAAGCTGTTGTTAATTTTTATAACTCATCCGAAATCCTTGTTGAATTCGAAATTCCAAGCAAATACATAAATAAAATTAATAAAGGACAGCAGGTATTAATTAATGGCTTTTCATATAAACTCACACAAGTGCAAAAGATAATCGACGACGAAACTCACATGTGTCCAGCCTACGTAGAGCTAGGAAACGGAAAAGATTGCGTAATTGGCGATGCGGTTGACGTGGCAGTTGTGCTTGAGGAAAAATCAGACGCGCTTGTGATTCCCTATAGCGCGGTGTTTGTAGAAAATGGGAGGAAGGCGGTTTACCTTGTCAAGGAGGGCAAAACATATTTTCAGGACGTAGAACTTGGAATCCGCAATAAAGAACAAGTAGAGGTTGTACGCGGACTAAACGAATATGACGAACTTGTCACTATCGCGCCAGAGCGCCTCAGGGACGATATGGTCGTAACTGTTGCAGGCGAAAGGACAGATAACGCCGCCAAAAAAGACGACACAAAAACTGTGGCTGCGGAACCTGCTAACGCTGAGGACGCAACAAAAACGAAATGTACAGAAGATGGAAACGCAGCTAAAACTTCCGCAGGAGAAGCCGAATGAACTTCACCTCGCTTTTCATAAAAAATCCAGTATACGCTATCGTTCTCAATGTAATGCTCGTACTTGTTGGATGGCTGTGCTTTCGCTCTATTTCTATACGAGAATACCCAAAAGTCGAAATTCCCGTTATTAGTGTTCACACACAATATTTTAACGCCTCACCGGATGTGGTTGAGTCATCTATCACAAACGTATTGGAAGATCAATTCGCTGCCGTGGAAAACATAGAAACAATCACATCTACATCGTACCCAGAAAGATCGATGATTACGCTGAACTTTTGCGAAAACACATCCATGGACAAGGCGTTCGCAGCAGTTCGCGAAGCCGTTAATATGGCTCGAGGACATTTGCCGCGCGACGTTCAGGAGCCGATGATTACTCGTTCTAGCATGAACGAGGATTATTTGCCGTTCATTGTTCTTACCTTGGAATACCCAAAAATGCAGCCTGCAGAGCTTACACACTTTACCCAAAGGACGATAAAGAATGCATTCCGCGGCATAGAAGGGGTTTCGTCTGTAGATGTTTGGGGAGAATATTATGTTAATAATATAAAGTTATGTCGTAAAAGACTTAATAATTTTGGAGTTAATGTTGATGAAATATATAATGCAATTAATGAAAGAAAGACTTCGCGTCCCGTTGGGGCTGTAAGGAAAACAACACCAGCAACTTTGGTATCAGAAATAAAGAGCGAGAAAGACTTTGAAGATATTGTGGTAAAAAGTACATCAAACAATAAGCGCCCCATATTATTAAAAGATGTTGCCGATGTGGAATTTTCTACACTAAAAGACTGTGCCGGGAATTTCGACGGTAAGTCAGTTGTTTCGGTGTTCATAAGCATATCTTCAAGCGCCAACCCCGTTGATGTATCCAACCTTGTTCAAAAGGAGATCGCAAAATTGAAGAAAGAATTGCCTGCTGAGTTCTCTATTTCCAGTGTGATCGATAAGGCCGAATTCGTTAAAAACGCGATAAAAAACACAAAAGACGCAACTTTTTTGGTTATATTTTTGGTTTTTGTCGTCATTTTCGTCTTTCTTGGAACGCTGCGAGGGACGCTTGTTCCTGTTATTACAATTCCCATTTCGCTTATTGGCGCTGTAATTTTCTTAAAAGTGTTTGGCTTTTCTATTAATATGATGACGCTTTCGGCAATCGTGTTGGCGGTCGGCCTTGTTGTGGATGACGCGATCGTTGTGCTTGAAAATATTTCGAGGTACATAGAGGGCGGGCTATCCCGCGTAGAAGCAGCAATCAGAGGCGCAAAGGAGATTGGCGGCGCCATTGTCGCAATGACGTTGACCCTTGTTAGCGTGTATTCGCCTTTTATTTTCGTTCACGGGTTAATTGGCAAGATTTTTGTCGAATTCGCAGTTGCGCTTGCGGGAAGTGTCCTTGTTTCTGGCGTGGTCGCGCTGACGTTGTCGCCACTTATGTGTTCCGTGCTATTGGCGCAGCAGAAACAAAGTGGAGAATCGCGCATAGAGAGAAATGGGAATATTCGTTCGTTTTTTGAATGGATTGACCACTTTTTTCGGATTTTGGCCGAAAAATACGAAAAATTCCTTGAGCATACCCTTACACGCAAAACAACGTGCATTTCTGTGGCGTTATGTTCATTGGCTCTTATTGGAGTCTTTTTTAAGTTAATTC
>JAISRQ010000139.1 GCA_031273545.1 Holosporales bacterium | reverse complement strand
AGTCGAAAAAGCTTTCCTGAAGTTTACTAATATTATTTGTAATACGTGTAAGAAACACTTCGGATTGCCAACATAAATCTGCTTCATCTTTGTTAACAATAGGTATTGCGCTTCCAAATGTTGACGCGATTGAGTTTATATTCACTCTAAAACTATTAATAAATACTGCCAACTCTCCAAGATAGCTCAAATAATCCCCGTCAAAATATTCAACCGTAGGAAGGTTCCCTAATGAAGTTGCAATATTTTGCAAATCACCCGCAACCTTCGACACGTCTGTACGCAAAAGCGCATCATCATCAAGTATGCGAATATTTGTGGATATGCTTGCCATCGCGTTCAAAGAAGTCGCTATATCCGCGTCAATCCCGCTTAAAACGTCGTTAGGCAGCTTACAGTATGTCGGTTTCTGAAGTTGATCCACAAACGATTGCAATGCATCAATTGTCGCCGTTAAGTTTTCAGGCAATAACGCCAACTGCTCTAATACTGACGATACATCGTTAATCAGCTCTGGGTGAAGTTTATACGGATCTTTCAACCACCGCTGAATAAGCCCCTCTACCGTTGTTCCTATTACAAGAATCTCGCTCTGTATTTGATCCTTGATCCTGTCTACGTTCCCTTCAATCGGCCCCGGGTCAACTGTGCTCGGCTCTATGAACTTGCTGGAGTCTTCTGCGCCAAACGACTCCCCCACCAGATTTAAGAGCGCATCCAAATGAGCAACCTGTGCCGCCACTGTCCCAGCGTCCGCTGTCATACGCTTGCACCACTCACTCAGCTTAGAAAAGAACGATTTTGCTTGATCAAGTGTGCTATTTGTCAAAACATTATTCATTTTGACTGAAAGCAACCACACGCGATTTAACACATTCTTATATAAGCATAGTGTCCTCGCGTCATCTCGAGTTTTGAGTGTATCCTTAATATCCGTAATCGTTACAAAAATCTTGGCAAATACAGGATCCAGCAATTCAAGAATATGCGCATACTCAACATTGTGGTACGCAGGATTTGCATCAAAAGACTTCGCGAGTTCTGCTATGCATTCCCTGGCACCTAATATAAGCATCAAAGGCCCGTCGTCCCTGATGAGCTGCGACACGTAGTCTTCGTCAAAAGGAATGTTCTTCACCGCGACGGATACGCGAACCAAGGCAGCGACGAACTCGTTCAGTTTCGTGGCAATATTTACAAGCCGCACAACTGCAGGGAACGTGTCGTCTGAAGGAAGCGTGGGTGAAGTTCCTTGTGCGTCAATAAGATTGCTCGCATACGTATACAAACATGCATTTATACTTGTTATTCCGGCACAAATATTGACAAAGGACTGAACAGGATGATCCTTTACTGCATTTTCCCATGCGTTCTTTAACTGCAATATTGGGGCGTCAAGGCTTGTTGGAGGGACAACTCCTTCTGGGAAAAACGCAGCCTGATTCGGAAGCTTGGCGGTAATTTGTGCAAGCAAGACCTCAATTGCTTCGTTGCTAGTCCCTGTAATTTTTGCAAGCACGAACTCAAAAATGTCTGAGAAGGTTTGCACAAGGCTTTGCGTAACGCTCAACGTCGCAAGTGCGGCTTTTTCTGCATTGCTATTAATATATGTATTCTTTAGGTCGTTTAACTCTTTTTCACTTTGTTCTAGGCAAGTTATCAACTTTCCACGAATTATTACTACTTCATCAACATTATGTAGCAAAGAATTATTTGGGTTTGATTTTCTTAACAACTCTATCAACTCTGGGAGCTTGTGCAAAAACGTATCAATTGCGCAGATAGCGTTTAGGTCAAGTGAGAAGGTCGTGGTCTGAAGCGCGGCGTTCCATTCACTAAATATATGCGGGAGCGTTTGGACGTGTGCGGCGATCTGGCTGACGTACTGGGTTTTCGCCATAGCGTTAAACGGAACGATGCGAACCTCCTTGATTGAAGGCGGAGAAGACAAGGAAGAATGCAGGAGCGCGCTTAAATTTTCCAAGGCCTCCGCTTGAGTAGGACTATGTGCCGTGGCGAGTAAATATGCGGAAAGGGGCGCGGTTAAGTTATCAATAAAGGTGCCGAGTGACGCAAGCAGGTTAACGTCGGCGGGCGAAGTTTTTAGTTGCTGCACGAATTCGCAGACTCCGTACGTTAGTGCGACAAATGCATCTTCCGTGTTCGCGTCGCAACAGAAATCCCTGAATGTGTCTGTTAGCGTGACTAAGTTTTGATAGACTGCGTGGATGTAAGTCCTTAAGTTATCAACGAATTCGCTGCTATCAGTGTATGGACAGCTTGAGCACATTTCGCCTATGGCAGTATTCACGCTAGGTAATACATTATATAAACCAAGCAATACGCCTTGGATGCGTTCTAATTTTTGTATATTTTGGTTTGAAATTCTAATCCCATTTGTTCGAACAAAATTTGTTAATTTTGTAAAAATATTAGAGATATTCTGCGTAAACGCTAAGTTTCGTCCTCTAACGACTTTGAGGGCGTCGCTGTGATTTTCGTAAGAGTTAAGGTTTATTTCTGCAAAATCATCTTGGTAATTAGGGATAAGCAAGTCGTTGAGCGCACTCAGCTTTTCGATAATTGGCTCAAGTGACGGCTCGATTATTCCAGCAAGACAATAAGTTTCTTTATCTTCCAAATGGCCATAATGATCAGATACATTGGTGGCAAGCGTCCCAAACAGCTGCGTTATGTCCTGTAATAAAAGTTTTACGCTTCTGTTGCCGGCGTCCACATCTGCGTCCAACTTGTTCCAAATAGAGTCATTCCAGTTGGTTGTGTCTCCGGTTAATGCCTCAAGTATATGTTCAAGTTTTTGCATTTGTGGAGCTAAACGTGTCGCGTATGTCTCAATAAGAGAGTCACAACGCTCAATATCAAACATAAGAGATAACTCTTTAATCTTTGCGGATATATTGTCAAATTTAGATAAAACACCAAGCGCATATTTCTCTATTTTCGGCATATCCGCGTAAAACTTGTCCGATACAAACGAATATGCATCAAACATATTTGCAATATTTTTTGCAAGAATCCCGTTTTGTCGTAATATCAAACTTATCTTTTCCAGCCAATCAAGTGTGGGGCGATGCCCTAGTCCTGCATTTATACGCGCAAGACTATCTAGGTGTGTTAATTGGGAAGACAAATAACCCAATATACTTTGGATGTCATCTTGTATGCTCTGAATAGGCGAAACAATTACCACACTTTGACTACCAGGAGTGCTAGCGTTTATACCAAATATGTCCTGGATCCCCTGCAAATTATATATGATTGTGGAAGACTGGAGCCCAGACACAAATGTGCCAAAATCGTCCATGTAGGTTACGGTATCTGCTGCTACGTCCGTGTCGTTTTCTAAAAGTTCACCAATAGAAACAGGAGTTATCCCGCTAATTATATTGTAAATATTGATAAGATGTCCTACTAATTTACCATAATTAGAATACTTATCAGCATCCAGTAGCTCATCATTTATGAGCTCTATATTTGCGAATCGCCCTAATTCCTGTGTAAATTTCTCAATAAAATTACATAAATTGCGCATGTGCAATGCGTACGGCATCCAAAACCGCAACCTTATATTATCAATTACATCATTCATTTTCAGAGCCAATGTGTCAAATTCTTGTTCAACATCACGAATGATCAATACATATTTATCCAAATTGCATGCACGCCCCTTGTCGTACCCAAATCGCTGCAAGCTTGTTTTAATTTTCTCCAATGTCTCTTTTATTTGCTGCAAATACTTTATTTCTGTTTGGGAATGTTTCACGTGAAGTGAACTTAGAGTGTAGACGATAATAGATTCTAAACTTTTATATAAAGAATTGGGGGCACCTTTTAAGGCGTAAAACATGCGTGCAAACGAAACAAGATTCTCGCCGTCTGCGGACATATTTTGAGCCCAAGCTTCCTGCAATGCGACAGTGCTCACCCCACTGTCCACACTTAAAGATATATTGTGAATATTAGTACATTGCTCCTCAAGCCCATCCTTACATGCCGCAATCAACCCAGAGTTGTAGTGACAAAGGACACCGTCAATGGGGGGGGCAACAAGGCTGAAGACAACCGAGTCAAGTTGTGTAGAAAATCCGCGGAGTGAATTAGCAAATACCCCGATTGCAGCAATGTAATTTTGTCCATCAATGGAATTGTCCTCAAACGTGTCCGCCATCAAACTGATTTCTTCCGTCAGCTTCGTAAATGCGCGCTGAACGCCGCTCGCCCTGTTATTTTCGCAACACCTCGACTCATAGCCCGCAAAAGCACCACGCAAGTACTCTGATAGCGCCCAAAATTGAAACGCCACCTCAGGGTACGTCTCCACAGAAAATGAATATTGGCTTTCGAATGTTGGATCAGTAAACAACGCGACAAAATAATCGCAAAAGCGCAACATTTGTGAAATTGTCTCTTCAACAACTGGGTTCAACGAATACGACTGCGCGAAGTAATTCTCAAAAAATGTGCGCGCATTTACGCAAATTTTCTGGATAAATTCGAGAACAAGCGCGGACATCGCCGAGATGGAGTCTGATTTTGACATCGGCATGGACTCAAAATTGAACCCCCCCGGCAAAGGCGGCGCGAGTTGAGTGCGAAGTGTTCTTACACGGTCGCATAATGAGTCAGCAAACGTCCCTATGCTGTTCACAAAATTGTTGCCATTAAACTGGGTTGCTTGGTATTTTGCCTCAACGTAGCAAAGGCCTTCGTGCCAGGCAAGAAGCAAATCGTCCGCCTTTGTTGTATTCGTTATATTGTACTGTGTCCCCGCGTCGGAAGGTGTCTCATTTATTATTACTTGAGCTAACGGAATAGGAACACACGATGCGGCCGCGTCGTTAAATTGCTGAAGGACGGATGTTAAAGAAAATTGATTCGCGAGAACGTTAGCGTTACGCAAAGAAAAGAAAAATGAGGCGAGCTTTGTGAGGTTTTGTCCGTGTAAGCTTTCGCAAAGGTCTGTGATTGCCTCTGAAGAGGGAAAAATACAAGTAGAACATGAAGAAAAATGTCCAAGCGGTTTACTAAATATATCTCGCAAGTTTGTACGTATATCTATTACAACATTAGATAAAGCAACAAGTACTTGGTATAAATCATCAGCGTATGTGGGATTGTGACTCCCCCAATAATTTAATATTTCTTCAAAATATTTAGATATTTCCCACATAATTACTCTGCTTTTGTGTACAACGAACGACAAAGTTTCACAAGGAGACACATTATAACTTGGCGAAGGAATTGACTGCGTGAAGCTTTGTAGGTCGTTCTTTACTCCATTAACAAACGAATCAAATGACAAAGTATGCGATTTTATGCTGTTAAATACATTTAGTAAATTAGAAAACAACGGATCAAATGAAAGAGTATTATCAATATTATTTTTCAATACTTTTTTTATTTCAAGTTGTAGGCCCTCGAAAGAATTCAACAACGCAATCATTTTATTCGCATCATTAACACAGCAGCGCCAATTGTGTAACAACGCGACGATGCCTTGCAGTTCACAGCAGAACGTGTTAAATGGCTCGGCAAACATATAATCATCAGAACTATTGCACGGAAGTTTTTCTTGAGGGAGCGAGACGAGCATTACTCTGCCAAAAGACTGAAATGCGTCAAAGAAGCGGATCATATCCGGCTCGTACTTTAATGTTTCTTGGCTCAATTTTTGCGCAAAAATGTGTAAGTGATGATTAATACTATTGATGTATTCTTTTATCCTGCGTAATTCGGTGAATTTGCGCGCAGCGTTGTGCGGTTCCTCTACATTAGCTGGAAAGGGAACGTTTGCGAATTTTGAAGTGAGCGCTTTGAACTGATTTAACAACGCGAATGGAATCTCGTGTGCGACGTATGGAACAGGCTTGATATCATCAATACATGCAACTATTTCATCAATATTCGTTATAGAATCACTTTTTAAAGTTTTAAAGAAATACAGTAGTTTGTAAAATTCATGCGAAAATTCGCTATAAAAGTAAGACTCAGGCGCACAACACTTTCCACGTAAAACACACGCTATCTGCGACACGACCTCCTTAAAATGTGCGATCAAAGGCAAGGAATCGCGCCCGATCAACTCCAGTTCGTGATCATCTGTTTCTAATACAATGTTTTCTAATTGCGGGATTTGAACTACATACGAAAGCACAGTATCGGGAATCACTACGTCGTAATTCGCTTCTACTTTACATACAATACTTTTTAAATGCGTAATAATTTTATCTAGCCAAAAATTATAGCGTGTTACCAGTTCCGCAGCGCCACAGAGCGAATCTGATATTTCCGGAGTTGGAGATATTCCAAGTTTTGCAGATAATTCTCTTACAATATAATCAAATTGTTCTATTAAAGTCCCTGCATTTTGCATAAATATTTCTGAATAGATAGATATGCTCCCCCATGTGCCGCTTAAATGTTCATCAATTTTCTGCAAGTTTACGGCTAAATGCTGCATTTTTTGATATGCAGAAACATACTTGCTTACATCCAAAGTGGGCTCAACGTAGACCCAAGTGCCAGCTTCATCAAGTATCTCGCCAATATGACGTAACAGTCCCACAATATTTGATGAACTATTATCGTAAATATTGTAAAATAACTCACATCGTTCCCCCAAAGTAAGCAGCAACGCCGCTTGTAACTCTGATACTACTGCGAAGAAACCATTCGCGACTTCAACGAATTCTTGTTCATTTTCGTACGACCCTATCGCAGCAACTAAGCTTTTGTGGATTGAATCGAACGACTCGCACAAAATGCCATAATACAAATTAATGTCGCCCTCTGGCGCGACGTATGTGAAGTACTCGCTAAAGGTGTTCTTCGCCGAAATTATGTACTCATTAAGTGCGCGAAAAGCCGAGTTTGCTGCCAAGACATCTACCTCGGCACTTCTCTGAGCGAGCCATGACTGAACCTCTTGCACCTTCAAAAGGTCAACTAATCTAGCAAAAGCATTAACATCTCGCGTGCTCTTGTCTTGGACCTTTTTACTAAAAAAGTCAGATAATCCAACACAAAATGAAGCAACAACAGAAAGCTCCTTTGCCCTAACCACTTCGCGAACAGCATCTAATTTATCATGCATATCTAATATATTCTTTGCAATGTTTCGAATAATGCCATCGCGTTCCGCTGCATAGGCGTCGTTTGTGGGCGAATCGCATACGCTGCACGTTTTTGGATTGAATAAAAGGTTGATAAATTTTTGGTGCAGAAGTCTAAGGTAACTTTGGTAATCGATCACAACTCCTGGGTCAACTCTAGGCCAGTCAGTATTATGGATTATATCAAAACTGTTATTTAATATTTCCCGTAAGATACTATTAATCTTGCTTAATTTTACTTCAGCTTCTAAACAAATAGCAGTTGGAATACTTAACGTTGACGATTCCTTAGTTAAACTATTTATCTTATTCATTATTTCCGTAAAAAGATGTATTGTACCTTGGTTGGTCTCAGCATCGGAATAGCTACGACACAATTCTCCAATCGACGTTTTTTGGTCCCGTAACGTTAAAAGCATATCCTCAACTTCCCCGAGCACGTTTACGCGCGTGTTACAACGCGATGGCTTACTATTTAAGTCGCGAATAATTTCATCAAAAATGGCTATAACTTTGGAAAATCCTCGCGTAAATGTAAAGGGCATATCTACTGAAATTCCATTTTCTTTTGCTAATTGTGTCTTAGATACCTCTTCTATAAATTTTGAAAAGACGTGTGATATTTCCGTTAAACGTCTGGTAAGTTTGGCTGTATTACAATCAAAGTTTGTAACAATATCGTTAAGAACTCCCTTGATATAGCGAAGTGTCATCGCGTTTATACTTGGAATCTCAATTATCTTTTCATTAACGTAAGCAAATATAAAGTCGCGCGTCGGAGTAAGGAATGTTTGACTGGTCCAACTATATTTAATTGTTGATTCGATAAATGTGTCCGATTCTAAGTCGGCAATCGTGGTGAATTTGCTCAAGTACCCACCCCACTCTGCAAGTCTGTCCACCAGCTCTGCAACCTCAGTACCGTATTCATTGCTCCTAATATACGCATCAATCGCACCTTGTATATTATAAAAATGTGACAGGCTATTAAGGAATTCTGTGTTTCCGTTGTAATCTTGATACTGATTCCACTGTTCTTTTATCCACAAAATACAATCTAATAATTTGAAAATTTGCTCTTTTATTTTATCAATAATAAAGGCGATAACTGTACGATCACACACCTCACAGTAAGCGATTTTAGAAAAAAGCGAGGTGACTTTTGTTAAAAAAATGGCGAACTCATTTGCCAGCACGTCAATAGACTCCCATGTGTCAGTTGGCGGAGCTTGCGATTGATATTTTACAAGTTCCATTTTATCTACAATTTTTACGATATCGTTGCATATCCGAGTACAAGCAGTCTCTATAATATTGCACCCACCTTCGCTTGGAATGCTTGTTTGAGGTGACTCTGGAACAGCCACAGCGATATGAAGTTCCTTTAATAAAGTCGTACACAAACTATTTACAGTGGCAACGTCATCACAAGATAGTGTACTTTCCGGAATTTCCGGCATACATTTCAAAGCCTCAACGACGTTGTTGATTGTGCCATAATTCGGAAAATTTGCGCTGTATTCAACAAGATCTTTCGTAATTTTAGCAACAGCAAACGTACTCGCGGCCATCTTTTTACATGGATGGCACACCGCACACAGCTCAGCTATTTTTGAACAATAATCACAAATATTATGGATAGTTGCCATATATGTTTCAAAAAAATCCCACACACCTACAACACATACGTCGCACATTGAACCCGTTCCTGTGGGCGCCAACAGTCGCAAATTATTCGAAAGCAATTGAAATAATGCCCCCAAATTTGGACGCGCTGTCGCATCTTCCCATGCGCTTTCGCTAGCCAATCCGAAAAACCAGTGCGCAACTTGGCAAAGATTTTCGTTCAATAACGTCTCTTGCAGCATGAGTTTTGGTTGGCTGCCATCCGGCGAAATACCAGAAGGATCAATAAATATATTCAACAGCGCCAACGTCTCCTCAACATAGTCAAGCTGTGTCGTTGGATTTTGGCTTGATTCTGCAGACGCAAGAGACGATTCAATTCTTACCAAGTATGCATCAAACGTTTCACTTCCTTTATACAAAGACTTTATTTTTTTAAGCAAAAAGTTCAATCTTTCTGCCGCATCAAACAACCTCTTCCGCACCTCACATGAGCTCTCATGCACTGCCATTTCATACTCTTTTATTGCGGAATTTATATCCAAATTCAATTGTTCAAACGAGCGATTTTCTACTATTTCCAACGCATATTTGTACTCGTCATGCCCGCAAAATTGATTCATTCCCACCGCACACAACCCTCGCCAAAAAAGGAATGCGTCGTGCTGAAAACTCTTCAAACGGGTTACCCACTGCGGCACTTCTCCAGACCCGCGATAAGTAAGCCGCTTTTCGTAAATTACCTTCGGAAGCTCCGCAAATGCGTCTAACACGTTATTGATAGTCGCGGGCAAAGCGGTCGGGATCACGTCAGGCAAGGCGCCTTGTCCTATAAATCGTTTGGCAAAATAATCTAAAAGTTTAGTTATTTCGTAATTTGTACTCTGAATACGAAGCTCGCTTAAATCCGGAAAAACGTCATCGTCAGAGGAAGAATCAGACTTTGCAAAATTCAATAATCCTATCTGTATTGCGTACAAATTTCGATTTATTTCAGCAATACACGCCGGGTTATTTACAGAAATCAACCATTGATTAAGTGGACCGCACATAGAATCGATGTCATGCGCGCAAGCCACAAGCTCTGGTACATTGTTTTCATTTGCAAACTCGAGCAGCGCCGCCTTCCAATGTGGCAACATTCCTATCACGGATTCCAATATTCTTGCCGTGTCACCATCATAATGCTCTACAGTTTGTTGTGCCATTAACCTAACGCTTTTAAAAATATAATCGATTTCTTCTCTAATAAATTCATGAAGCGATTTAACATACGATTTAATTGTTGAGGTAGTTGATTCAAATGTAGGGAGTGTGTCTAGTTTATATAATTCACTTTGATCAATTAGAACAGAATTTAACACATCTTTTAAAAACGAAACCTCGTCCAAGAAACCATTCGTCATACCAAACTTATGCGTCTCTAAGGCTGCATATAACGCTGTCAAATTACCTGAAAAACTTGCGTCCATGATTGACATCGTTGCACGACGAATTTCCGCTAACGACTGTGCTAACGGGACAATTACTTTTGCATGTTGATTCGCGTGTATGTCTGTTTTTAAATCTGTTAAGGCTCTAATTAAATTTGTTAGATTCGTACTAATGTTATTAAATCTACTCTTTTCCGAATTACAAGTATCACAATTCTTTTCTTTAAAAAGGACAAGTAATTCGTTCATACATTCAAGAAGTCTATCAAATTTGTCTTCATTCGCTGCGAGAGATAAATCAAAAATAATAAAATGTTGTGCGTAGTCGTGGATAATTGGTACTAAATGTGCGATTTCTTCAATTGATTCAAGCAATTGCGCACACGTACCATAGCGGTGCGTAATTGCTGGCAAATCAGAGTAGTTGTGATCATTCTGCCCAGTAAGAGCGTTTAACATATTAGATAAATAATTCTTAATATTTTTGTTATTAATATAGCCAGTATGTGAATCAATAACTTTTTGTACTATACATTTCACATCAATCTGAGCTTTATACGTAAGGATTTTTTCATGTATTTTGATTATATACTTTGCAGCAGGAAGACAATAATCCTTCCCACTACTTGCACATGGGTCCTCGAATAATTTTGTCAGCTCGGTCAAGTTAACACCGTCAGCTAAATTTGTCAGGCTGAACAAAGCTGAAAAATTCACTCCCCCGCTCAACTTTTGCAAAGAACTATCCGATAAATTATCCAAATATTTTTGATAAGCAACGTTTGGCAAGGAAAGGACACTCATATCAATATGAGAACAGATTTTGCGCCCGTTGAGATTCGTCAAAAGATCATCAATCGCGACACTTAGCGCACTTATCGCAGACGCAACAGATGGAATCACGCAATCCTTTGTGGCCGTAATTTTTGTTACTAAATTACCTACTTCGGCGTTGATTGCCCTTATTTCCGAAATTATTTCGTTCCATAGATCTGGTGTGTAGGATAGGCTTTTCTCACTCCAATAATTATCATCATCAAATTCAATACCCACAATTGCTTTGAATAAGTTAAGTACACTTCCAAGTTTTTCCGAAAATGTTTGATAATTTCCTTCATATATTTTCTTGCCATTGTCTTGGCCCTCACTGTTCTTAAATGTTGGGTACAACTTACAGGCATCCGTCAACGTATTTAGAATGGGTACAATTCTGTTAACAGGGGGAATCACTGTCTCATCCCACATATCAAAAAACGCAAACGAGTTCGCGCCATCATTGCCCATGTAAGTAAGGTAGCACCGTATATCGTGAATGTGCTTTAGTATTTTAATATGAGTCTTTTCGGATTGGTAGCATGTAGATCGGAAGAGCG
>JAISRQ010000081.1 GCA_031273545.1 Holosporales bacterium | reverse complement strand
CCTGAGTCCTGAGTCCTGAGTCCTGAGTATACTGCGAAATTCTAATGTCCTTGTCAACCATGTAAGGCCTTGTTTTTAAAGAAAATTTGCATAATTAATTATACAAAAAAACATGTCATTAAGTCGTTAAAATGTGTATAAAAATGCACCTATGTGAAGAAAAATATCACTCTCCTCGTTTATAAATTCGCGCATAGCGGAAATATCACCGTTGACTTTTCCTTTATATGAATTTAGATTTAAACTACGGTGTTTGTTTTTTGATACGGGCAGTTATGGCTAGGCGTTGTTGTGTTACAAATAAGGGTGTGTTATCCGGAAACTGTGTAAGTCATGCGCATAATAAGACGCGGCGTCGTTTTTTGCCAAATTTGCAGCGCGTTTCGTTCATGAGCGACGTACTTGGGCGTTGTGTGCAGCTCAGGGTGTCTACGAAGGGGATTCGAACAATTGAAAAAAATGGCGGAATTGACGCATTTTTGCTCTCTTCGGCGGATAGAACTCTCAGCGAAGATATCATTGCTCTGAAGAAGGTAATTGCAACGCGTGCTACTGCTATCGGTGCTGCGACGGCGGCTCAGTAATAGCGCGATGTTGGTGGCGACGTCTGAGGGGGGGAGTAGGATGATATTTCCTCGCTGTTGCATTTTAAGCACTCGTAGCTCAGTTGGATAGAGCGTTGCCCTCCGAAGGCAAAGGTCGGACGTTCGAATCGTCTCGAGTGCACCAGTCGTTTGCCTGCGTAGCGCGAACGCAAAGTTGTTTGTAGTCACTTCCCAAAAATTTTGGATTCGTTTGCAAAATGTGAAGCGTATCCACCCCCAACCACTACCTTTTATCCTAGCACAAAAGGGTTAATGGACAGTTAATTGTAGAATTTGAATCAAATGTTGTTCTTTTTCGAATTTACGATTCCTTAACGTTTTTCTGTTAGGATAAAAGTGGTGGTTGGGGAGGAGGCGCTTCTCATCTTCATTCGCATGGCGGCTGACGCGTTTCTCTCTTCTCCTTTGGCGTGAATGGTTGACGCGTAGATTCACCCTATTCACAACGTTAAAAAATCTATCATTGTTATCCTCACAACAATTTTCTTGCATTATTTACACAGAGCAACTACAGTAAGATCATGGCGGCTGATCTTGTTACAACAGGCTGGGAATGTCTTTGCTCAAGTTAAAAAGTAAAATTTTTGCACTTGCTGGCATTGCGTCCGTTGTCCGGCCGAGCGCGAGGCGTTCTTGTTGTTGTGCATCATTGGCTCTAAGCATTAACGAAATCATAGGAAATGCATCTTTGCTATCCAATGAAGTCGGTATGATTCTAACCAATAACTATCATTACTATCGATACGTTTAGTATCGATTATTCTCCCCCATACATCATAAAATATTACTCAACGGTTGTTGATACGTATCGAAAAACGTAGAACTACTTTTATTTAAGGCATCCTACTTGTTGGCTTTATTTAAGTACTTTTTCCTGCATTTTACGTCGTCATTGCTGGCTGTTTTATTGTTCCATTGCATTTGCGCGCGCAAAACATTGGGCCTGTTGAGTCGTGTCAGTTTATTTATTTTTATTTTTTATATAAGGAGTTTTTATTATGCAAAAACAAATGCGTGCCATTTTTATATTGTCAGGAACCGCCATTGGTTCTGGCATGATATCTCTTCCACTTGTGCTTGCGCACATTGGGGTTGCGTCTTCTATTTTGATTATGCTTATGTGTGCATTTATTACGTACATTTCTGCACTTATTCGCACAGAACTTAATCTACATTCAGATTGCCGGTTTACACTTGAATTAGTTGGGCTTAAATTCTCAGGAAAAGGGGCCGCGCTCATAGGAAACATAAGCTTGCGGGTGCTTCAATTTGCCCTCCTTTCCGCGTACATTTGTGGACTAAGCGCAGTCATCGGTGCAGGAAGCACGGCGCTAAAGCTCGCAGTTGCGTGTGGTGTCTTCGTCCTTCTTGCGACGTCATCAGGCAAAATCATTAGCATAAATCAAAAACTGTTTATGACGCTTCTTACTGTTATTTTGTTTTCGATTATTTGCATGATGTTTAACGTGACCATAGATTCTTTGCCGCACAATACTAACAAAATTATGCTGCCTCAGCTTTGCGTCGTTTTGCCGACGTTGTTCACATCTTTTGGTTTTCAGGGATCCTTGCATTCTATAACAAAATTTTGCAATAACGACAAAAAAATGATCAAAACAGCTTGTCTCTGGGGGAGTTTTCTTCCCGCAGCTGTGTACATCGCTTGGATTGTTGGCGTAATGACTATGATCCACAATTCGCAGCCGGAGCTTTTTGCCCAGATGACAACCCAGGGAATTGGAATAAGCGAACTAATACATGCGCTGTGTTCTGTGTCTAATGCAACTATAGTAAAGTCTGCTGTGTTTATTATTTCCGTATTAGCGATTGGAACGTCGATTATTGGGGTTGGTCTTGCCTTAGTTGATGATTTGGATTTAGCAATAGAATCCTTTGACAAGCGGCTGGATAATGTTTGGAAAAAGCGAGCGCTATCTGCGGGGCTTGCTGTGGTTCCTGCGGTGTTTGTTGCGGTTTTGGTGCCAAATGCGTTTGTTAAGGTTTTGAGCTTTGCTGGAATGATTCTGGCCGTAATTGCGATATTTTTGCCGACGTTTTTACTTTGCAAAATAAAAGCGCCGTTACACTTTGAGATATTAAGAAGAAAATGGCTGGTTGGACTTTGCGTTGGGTTTGGAGTAATTGTAGTCTTGTGTGAACTTCTGAGTATTATTGTTCCTGTGTAAAATTAATTTGGTCTCCTCGAAATAGCATACCCCAAAGAATGTTCGCATTAATTGGGGGCTCGGCCCATCCCTAAAGAATGCCCGCATTTTGGGTGCCCTGGGTGATACATACCCCAAAAATGTTCTCTTTAATTGGGTGCCCCCGGGGCGCTACATTGATTCAGCATATCCACAACCTGCTGCAAAACGTACGCAGCAGAAGTCTTGTCGATTAATCTTGCACGTTTAGCTCGCGTGATATCTGCACTAATCATGGTCTTCTCTACAGCCGCACTAGACAAACGTTCATCTGTAAAAATGATTGGCATATCAGGGGGAACATTTTCAGCAAGGACTTCTGCGAAGCGAACGACCTTCTGAGATTGAAAACCGTGCGATCCATTCATATTTATAGGGATACCAACACTTACTGCCAGAGGTACTTCTCTTTTTATTATGTCAGTAACATCCCTTACCGTTTCTTGTAACAATTGTTCTGGGGACTTTCTAATAATTACGCCTTTCATTGCTTCTGTTGCGCTTTGTCCATTTCCCAAGTGATTGCAGCCTTTTTCGCCAAACAAACGTGTGTTGTTCTTCAAATTTCGGTCTGCATTAATTGAACCTCCCGGCATGTGAGGGCGTGCCATATGTTTTTGTACCTTTTTATTGGCTCGAAAAACAACGGTGCAAAGGGGGGACGCGATTATCCCACTTTTGTCGGAGACGGCAATCCCAATGTGTTTTTCGCCCCAGTCTATTCCGATCAACTTGCGGTTACCTTTGTTTTGTTGCCACAATGGGAATAATGTTTCAATTGTTGTAATCATTTACTTCCGAGCTGTGTGTCGTGAGTTCCAACATTCATAACCGCGAAGTTCATCCATCTCAATGAACCGCACTTTGTCAAGTCTAACCTTCCGAGCTTTTTCAAGTTCGTTAACTTGCAATTGCAATTTCCTCCGTGGTGGGAAGGCCTTTCGCTGTTTCTTTAATCGTTCCAATTGCTGTTTGTGCCTTTGGGTAGACATCGCGTCAAGTGTACACAAACTATCCAACATATTTCCACTGGCTTCTTGTATGTTGCTATCCAATTTCTTCGCGCGTCTAACATTAATGTTACCTTCCTCTACCTTTTTACATTCTACAAAATCTACTCTCTCAAAAAATTGATCTTTGATAGAGCTACGTTTGTCGCTCGTAAAACACCCTTGTTTCACATAAAAATACTGAATATCTCTCACCAACAACATCCCTTGAATATATGCAGTAATCGGGTCACTGGACCACTCTAATTTTACTTGCGATGACTCATCTGATTTTACTCCTAACCTTTCAATACGCAACGGTTCGGGCGGGTTCATGTGATATGTCCTGCTCCAGTTAGACGGGGACATTTCGCAGGAAAGTTTCCACACGTTATCAAGTAATGTTATATAGCGGCCTATGTAGTCGCCTATTACCGGGTCATCATCCATATCTGCGATGTCCGTTAATTGGGCAGTTACGTTATCGACGTACGTCTTAAATGTGTTGTGGTCAAAGTATGCGCCGTAATAACGGTTGCCTGACTTTTGTATTTGTTCCCAATGTTTTGGATATTTGTTCTTTAACGCGATGGATATCCCCCATTTTTCTTTCGGGTCAATTATAATTGGTGATGTCGTGGACGTTGCAGACGTAATACGTAAGCTTGATTCATAGTTATCGGTAAGTGTAGCAAACGTGCCTTCTACGCGAAAGTTCCGCAGAGAGCCGGCACGACGAACCAAGAAATCGACCATTCTGATTTCAGCAGCAATGCCTTTACCTGCAGGTAACAAACGGGCCAAGGGGGCGTACGCATTTAAGCATTCGCGCCAACCGATGGATGCGTACAAATATGCGCACATTGCCAAGCAGCTTCCTTCCTCTGTAACAGGAACGGACTTTTCTTTCGCGACGTCATTCGCAAGATTCATTACGATTTCGTTGCGCAGGCGGTCAGATGCAAGGCAGAATTTTTGGGCCAAGTGCAACATTTCTGTTGCCAGTAAAAATGCAGTCCAAGTGTCTCCCGCCGCATGGACTAAGAGCTGCGCATCTGAGAAGAAGATTTGTTTTCCATTGAATGTTATATGACTTTTCCCTTGCAACAGACTTGATACATATTCGCTGTTGAAGTAGAACCTGTTGCAACGAAAAAAGTCGCAAACGTCGTTAAACGTAGTCTTGAAGTCAGCAGTGTTCGCTTCCGCGTCGCTGGATCTTGTGCTAACTAATGATGGCATCCCTTCAAAGCACATCGCGAATTCGCTAAGCATTGGCGATACTGCGCAAAGAACAGAGATACCCACTCCCCAAAAGATTTCGGACCTTTTTTGCAAACAAACGCTTACCGGCCCTTTGTTTTTAATCAGTAATCTTTGGGGCTTTCGGCATATATTTAAAAATCGTAATAAATGCATTTTATTCGTAGTATAACAACATCAATCCCTCCCCGTACGCTACCAAATCGCGTAGGCTCTGTCACTAGACAAACATACAATGCGACGAACTATCATGAATGATATCGGGGGCTCAAATCTTTGCTGGATCCGATATATAGTATAACCATTCGTGTGTCACTACGCTGAACATTGTCGCAGCTGAAAACCGTACCGATTTGTATAAAATGTCATATAATTAGCGACTGGATTGGCTATATATACCCATTCCCCAAAAGATTGCGGATTTTTTACCCTGACAAACGCTTGTAGTTCTCCAATCTCTGGTCAGCATTCATAAGGCCTCCCGGTATATCTTATCGTTTCGAAAAGAATCCCCAAAAACCACGTCGTTTAGGTTCTGGCTCCTTCACAAATTGAGGACGAAAACGTTCTCTGTCACTTGCATCCACCTTATAATTTTTATCATAATAGGTATATCTAGTATAAGTACCATTTAATCCTAATATGATCTTGTTGTACACTTTGTCTGTTCTACAGTCATTTGGAATATATTCTTCTATCAGATTCCAAAGCTCGGATCGCCCGCATAATATTTGCCTAATGATTTCATAGATCGGATGACTCATGTCATTTGGTTCTCTACATGCAGAATCTGATATCTTGTGCATAAAATCGCCAAATCGTTCCTTTAAGAAGTTCAGTCTGTCAGCAGTTTCATATGGATGCACGTAGAGAAAGTTTCTAAGTTTGGCTAATAGTGACTTATATCTAAAGGTGTGATCAATAGCGAAAATATCTCCATATGAGTAGTTATGAATAAAACTATCCTGTCTAGCATAAGGATCGTTTGAGCAAAAAGGCTCTAACTCGTCTTCAATAAAAGTATAAAAAAGTTCTGGGTCATTTATTTCTTCTTGCGTTAGGTATTCAGTAGGAAGGGCATTCTTAAGCCATTTATTCTTTTGAGGCCAACTATCAGGTATACACCTAGAATAAAAGGACCGTGACTTAGGACGAGAGTAACACGCACCGAAAAATTCGTACCAAAATTCTTTTTTGTCCTCAATTATTACTTTATAAAGAATTGCGTTTAGCGCTGTACGTTCTGCCTTATACTCTATATCTTCCTCTGGTTTTGGTGAGAATAATTCCCATAAACGAGAATCGTTTCCAGAACCATACTTCGAGAATAAATAACGAACTCTTGCGATAATGAGAGATTCATCAGCCAGAAGGAATGAACGAAATTGCGCTGAATACCACATTTTGCTGTGCTCATCGGGTTTGTCGTTTCAGAAACTAAGAAAATTCTTAAAATTTGTTTGATTAGAAAAATACGCAGGATCTCTGCTCAAAGGCACTTCTAGTATAGACTCCAGAATAGTTCGTCTTATGCGCCAATTGAGCTCAGCAGGGATAGCTGCAATAGCAGCTGAGATAGATCTATGCTCGTCAATAGTATATATATAAGCAGCAGAGTCACATGCACTTGAAAACTGGTTGCAGCATGCAGCACAAACGATACCAATAGAGGGTAATAACTTGTTCAAGTCCATAATAATTCCACAGTTCAAAATTCTAACCCATGATTTATTTATATCACACTTGTTACTTGAAGTCTATGTGTTTCTTCGTTTGTCTACACTTACGAAAATTCCAACAACTTATAAGCGGAGTATATGCGTTACCTCCTCAGAACCATTGCTCGCTATCCTTACAGTTGCACCAATATACCCCTAAGTTGCCTCGTGATATTTTTTATCGCGCAAGTGTCGATTTTCTTGATTTTTTTCGCTGCATATCACATACTGTTAGCAGAGTAAGAGTGCGGCTGCTAATGACAAGCAGGCAGTCCGCCAAACAAACAATGGTATAAGGAGAACAAATTATGGCAAAAGTTATAGGAATCGACTTGGGAACGACAAACTCTTGTGTTGCCGTTATGGAAGGAACTACTCCCAGAGTCATTGAGAATTCGGAAGGCATGAGGACCACACCGTCTATAGTAGGGTTTCTTTCTTCCGGAGAGCGTATCGTCGGCAGTCCGGCAAAACGTCAGGCTGTGACAAATCCAGAAGGGACGCTATTTGCAATCAAACGATTGATTGGGCGCCGTTACGACGATCCCATGACACAGCGAGATATTGGGCTCGTCCCGTATAAAATATGTGCAAATTCTGCTGGAGACGCGTGGGTTAACGTACGTGGATCAGATTACAGTCCTAGCCAAATTAGCGCATTTATTTTGCAAAAAATGAAAGAGACCGCCGAAGCTCATCTTGGGGAGAAGGTTACGGAAGCAGTTATTACTGTTCCAGCATATTTCAACGATTCGCAACGTCAAGCAACGAAGGATGCAGGAAAAATTGCTGGGCTTGATGTATTGCGCATTATTAATGAACCAACTGCGGCAGCTTTAGCATATGGGCTAGAGAAAAAGAAAAATGGCACAGTTGTTGTATATGACCTGGGTGGTGGAACGTTTGACGTTTCTGTTCTAGAAATATCCGATGGAGTTTTTGAAGTAAAAGCGACAAACGGGGACACTTTCCTTGGAGGAGAAGATTTTGACGCAAGAATCATTGATTACATAACAGATTCATTTATGAAAGAGAATAGAATCGACTTGCGCAAAGATAAAATGGCTCTTCAACGTCTGAAAGATGCAGCGGAGAAAGCGAAAATAGAACTTTCATCTTCGATGCAGACAGAAATTAATCTGCCGTTTATTACTGCTGATGCAAGCGGGCCAAAACATCTTCAGATGACGTTGACGCGCGCGAAATTCGAATCTTTGGTTGACGATCTTGTACAGCGCACGATTGGACCGTGCAAAGCCGCGTTAAAAGATGCTGGAATTAGTGCTAGCGATGTTTCTGAAGTAATTATGGTTGGCGGGATGACTCGCATGCCAAAAGTATTGGAGACAGTGAAGTCGTTTTTCAACAAAGAGCCGCATAGAGGGGTGAATCCGGATGAAGTGGTCGCAATTGGAGCTGCTGTTCAAGGGGCGGTGCTAAAAGGTGACGTGACAGATGTTTTGCTGCTAGATATTACGCCTTTGTCGCTAGGAATTGAAACGCTTGGTGGGATATTCACGCGTTTAATTGATCGTAATACGACAATTCCGACTCATAAGAGCCAAGTGTTTTCTACGGCAGCGGATAATCAAACGGCGGTAACTATTTGTGTGTATCAAGGCGAACGAGAAATTGCTGCGCAAAATAAGTTGCTAGGACAATTTAATCTGGAAGGAATTCCGCCAGCACCACGCGGACTTCCTCAAATCGAGGTGAGCTTTGATATAGATGCAAATGGTATTGTGCAGGTTTCTGCCAAAGATAAAGCTACAGGAAAAGAACAGCAGATTCGGATTCAATCGTCAGGGGGATTGTCTGATGAGGAAATCAAACAGATGATAAAAGATGCGGAGTTAAATGCCGCAGCAGATAAGGAGCGTAAGGAACTTGTCGAAGCTAAAAATCATGCGGATTCTTTGATTGCGAGCACAGAGAAGTCTTTAAGCGAGCACGGCGATAAAATTTCTGCAGACGAAAAAGCGGCGATAGAAAGGGATGTCGCGGCGCTTAAAGAGGCCATTGCGTCGGATAACAAGTCTACGATTGATTCGGCTTTGAGCGCTCTGTCTAATTCATCTATGAAGCTGGGCGAGGCAATTTATAAACAAGCTCAACAGCAAGGTGGCGCATCAGGGGGCGACGGCGGTGCAAGTGGCGAGACGGTTGATGGCGAATATACTCAAAAGTAGTTTCGCGTAGCAGGTAGTGGGTATACTTCGTAAATGATGGCGAATGGCGAGTATACCCATAAGTGGCGTCGAGCGGTTTCCGTCAGCAATCTTTGGGGCTTTCATGGGTTTAAAATAAACGAAGAGGCCTTGTTTAGTTGGGGGAATTCTATTCGGTTGATGGTGTTAGGTTGGATTTGGTTGATAGTGCCTGGTTTACCTTGGTATATGGTGTTGGGTTGGATTTGATTGATAGTGCCTGATTTACCCTGGTATATGGTGTTGGGTTGGATTTGGTTGATAGTGCCTGGTTTACCTTGGTATATGGTGTTGGGTTGGATTTGGTTGATAGTGCCTGGTTTACCCTGGTATATGGTGTTGGGTTGGATTTGGTTGATAGTGCCTGGTTTACCCTGGTATATGGGGCCGAGTTTTCCTGAGACTTGGGCTGCCCCCGATAGCCCTAAAGATTGCGGACCGGAAACTGAAGGCTCGTAAGCGTTTGTTCTCCAGAAAAGCTTGTAATCTTTCGGGGAGTTGGTATATTCCTTTAACATGTTCGCGCCAATTATAACTGTTACGTAATTTGTTGGCGAATCGATTATCCACTTAGCCAGTATTTGTCCTTCCCTTTTTACAATTTTCGCCACAGGGATGCTACACCCATCAAGCTCCAATATTTCCCCATCTATAAAATTATTGCCAGTTCCTTCGATAAAGGGAACGTCGCACTCTTTGTCCACATTTGCGTATTGAATCGACATAAACGGTGAATTTTGTCCGCACAATATTGCTCTTTGACGAGATTGAGAAGATATCACAGGAATGCGCGATTGGATATGAGTTGCAATAAACACTATGATTTCTGGTCCGTTTTTTTGATTTTTTGCGACTACGCGCCCAATTACCCCTTGTGGGGAAATAACAATATTGCCAACCTTTATTTTGCTATATGCTTCCGGAGACGAATAGATCAGCGTAATAAACGGAGAGGTCGGACTTATACGTTGGATTACTGTTAGCGTCTCAAGATTTTGCTCTTTGACTATAGGCAAAATAGAACGGAGGTACGCGTTTTCCTCTTTTAGCTGCCCATAGTCAAAGAATTGTTTTTCATATTGCAAGATTTGTTGGCAAAGATCCGCATTTTCCATGATCAGCTTGGAGTTGTTTGTAAAGCGCATTTTTACGCGGGATAAATAACTTGAGCAAGTGTTTGATACTGTTGCGCATAACTTTTCAACGCAGATGAAATATTGATTGAAGTGACAATCAGAACGTTGAGCGAAATAAACGAACATAATAACGGATACGATAAAAAGAATAACCGCTTTTATAGATACGCCCTTCAACCTGTGGAAAAGGCGTTGACGCGGCTTTTTGTATTCTTGTTTTAATTCCTGGTTAGAATAATCTCTTCCTGACATAAATTTTTGCTCTCAAAGAGTTCTCGACAATAAAAATGGAAAACATTCCCTACTCAAGTCAGATAATACGCGTGAAAATTGAGACATTCAAACCTTTCCTTTTTTTGGTTGTTGTTCTTTTGAAAGTACATGGTCGTGTCCCAAAAGATTACGGACTTTTGAGCCGGCTAAACGCTTGATTATTCAGTTTCTTGTCCGCATTCATTGGCCTCCCCGGGTGGGAGGACAAGGGACTCAGGTAAATATCCAAGGATATGTGAATATATCACCAATATTTGTCTTGTTCATATGTGTAATATCTTCTTTTTATTAGAGATATAGTCGCTAAAAAGGAAAATATGAAGTATTGTCCTTTGTGTTTACTTGCGGAGTAAATAAATGTACCCTTAGTATATATTCAGTGTTAAACAGAGAAGTACTCATGTTTTTTTTAAAAAAGGTTGCACCAACATATCTGATGTTACTGTGTATGCAAGCGAGCAACACAGGGCTCCAAGCTAGTAACTTAAACGGTGTACTAACTAGCGACAATGTAAAGGTGGCGCATATAGCAATTGACAAAAACAACGTCGGTTTTACATTACCTAGATTCAGTGATGTTTATGCCTTTTCCCCCCCTGCGAAAATGAAAGAAATAAATGATATTTGCAAAGACGTTGATGCTTTTATTCAAAACTCAGAAAATTTAGCAAATAAGCGCATTATTGTAACAATTCCTGATTTACATGGAGCTCATTTTCGTTACGACCTTTTGGTTAGGTTTTTCGATCGGTTACGAAGAACCTATCCCAATAACAAAATTGACGTCGTATTTCCCGGTGATGCTGCTCCTAGATTTGATCCTCCGGAGTGTCCAAAGGATCAACAATTAGGACTTTTTTGTACAAACTTATTAAAGCCACTTAGTCTAATTGATAATCTGCAAATCGTTTATGCTCCAGGAAACCACGATTTTCAAAATTCGTGGAGATTTCTGAACTTTTTAAGATTCTTAGAACAAGAGAATATTCCATTCATCACACATTTCAAGGAAGCCTTTAGAAAAGATTGGACAGGAGTTAAAAACAAAAGCACTACTACTTATGAGATAGATTCAACAGAAAGTTGGGAAGATTACGAAGTTTTTGATGGAGAATACATTACAGGCGGAGAAGGTATAGAAGAAACTGTTCCTTTTGATCCGAAGTGTGTAAAGGAATTACTCGTATCGGGAAATACACTATTTTTCCCTTATTGCCTAGCTTGGGCTTGCTATGGAGGAGGAGCGGGAGGTTCGGGGACTAGTGAAATATTCGCCGAAGATTATCTTGGTTCGTTAATAACGTTATCTTGTGACGACAGTAGGGTCCTCGAGAAAATAGGTGATCATCCATATCACCCCGTTGTGGAACATGTGGCAAGAACGTTCAAACAGGGGATAGAACAGCTCATCAGAGAGAATCCAGGAGATACGCCGCTAAACGTGTTCATTGTATCACACGCTACGGATGGGCAAACTGAGCAGTTGTTTAACAAAGTATTCGAAGCGTATCCGGATTCTCGAATTTGCGAAAGGAATTTTGGCAAAGATGCTGCAAGGATAAAAGTATGTGTTGCAGGCGGACATCACCATGGGTTGTTCACGAAAACGATTAAATTAAAAACAGATGGAGTAAACGAGGTCGATGTTCCATATTGTGCTTCTCCAATGTTTGGAGCGGGAGTACATGTCTGGCTCCTAGATGATGATGGTGCGTCGGATTTTGAAAGGATTGAACGTAATTCGGCGTATTTCGAAGATGTAGAGAGTAAACTGATTCCGAAAATCTTGACGTGTACAAGGGAAGATATTGCACAAGTAATAGCGCCGAATCAACCAATAGATCCTGATGCGGAAAAAAAATTAGATTTATCTAACGTAAATAGGGAAGATCCTGCACAAGCAATCCCTGATCAAGCAATAGATCCTGCACAAGCAACAGATCCTGATGCGAAAAAAAAATTAGATTTATCTAACGTAAATAAAGCAATTGATTCGTGTGAAAAATCCTTATACGGCGCAATTACTTGTGTGCAGTTGTTCATAGACGGGTTGTCAAGATGTGGAAAACAGTACGAGCAAGTGTTGACACATTTAAGAACTCTTCGCTTAGAGTTGTATAATGTACCTAACCTTCAAAATGTTGATTTTCCTCTATATACTAGGCTTATACTTCCAAATGCTTTTCCGAGAGAGCCTCTTAGCGCGAGAGGTACGTTTGTTAACGTGAACAAGCGGGTACAATGCAAGGCGATAGGTCTTTACGGAAGTGCGTTTACATCTGTTGATCGGGCCAAAAGCGAGGGGTTCCTTGAGGCGATAAGGTCTGATGATGTTAAAGCGCAGCTAACCAACGTGTTTAATTTGGTGGCAAATAATACGAACGAACAAGGGTTGTGCAGGTCAGCTACGTACGACAATCTGGAACGTTTGACGATAGGCGCGGCAAAAGTTAGGAAGAGACTTAGGAATCTCCAT
>JAISRQ010000072.1 GCA_031273545.1 Holosporales bacterium | reverse complement strand
GTTATGTGCTATACTGAATCAAAACTATACGTTAAAAATTCCCCTCTTGGGAGGGGTGGATTTCTTGCCTGCTCAAGGCAAGAAAGACGGGGTGGTTTAAAATGCGCGACAGGAAAAATTATTTAAACTTACCGTATAACCCTAACTTGAAGGGGTATGCAAAAAAGCTTAGAAAAGCGGGTAATTTATCAGAAGTTCTATTGTGGGAACAGTTAAGTAAAAAAAAGTTCAAAGGATACGATTTTGATCGTCAGAAAATTATTGGGGATTACATTGTAGATTTTTACTGCCTGAATTGTCAAACCGTTGTCAAACCGTAATAGAAGTTGATGGAAGTTCTCACAACGTAAAAGGGAACTATGATGAAAAACGGGAAGCGTTTCTAAAAGAGCTGGGACTAAAGATAATATATGTTGTAGCATCTGATGTTTTGCAAAAATTAGATTCAGTTATGATTATGTTAGAACACCATCCATACCTTCAGAATGGTGTTTAACCACCCCGTCCAGCTTCGCTTTCGCTCGCTGTCCACCCCTCCCAAGAGGGGAATTTAACAGCACATGAGGAGTGCGACCAATAAACACAGTGTAGCGCAAACTTGTTTGCGGCTTCCGAGCGAGCGATGAATGTTGAGCGAAGGAGCCCGCACCGGGCGGAAAAACCACCCCGTCCAGCTTCGCTTCGCTCGCTGTCCACCCCTCCCAAGAGGGGAATTGCGCCCCTACTACATCACCCAATGCGGCAACACCATTAACCTTCACGTATTGCAATATGCGCCATGTTTTCGGACAGATTACAATCTGTCCTTACAATTCGACACATGCACCTTAGGCCCCGCAAGGCCCACCTACCCCCGTCGCCCCTCAAAAAACTCCTTCAAAATCGCACTCGTCTCCTTTTCCAGAACACCGCCTATTACATCGGTCTTTTGAAACACGCCCTCAAAATCTCTGAAAACATCAAACTTACCGGAAACAGCACCGGACTTCTCATTCCAAGACCCAAACACCACACGCCCTATCTTCGAATTCAGTATTGCCCCTGCGCACATAATACAAGGTTCCAGCGTTGTAACCAAAGTGCATTTTTCGAGATGATACGTCTCCAATTTTCTCCCGGCTTCCTCAATCGCCAAAAGTTCTGCGTGCGCAAGCGGCGAATTATTCCCATTCCTCAAATTATGAGCCTTGGCTACTACTTCACCCGATTCATCGGCGACCAACGCGCCTATCGGAACATCAAAAGATAACAGAGAACTTTTAGCCTCACTTAGAGCAATTTGCATTAGTTTTTTATATTTCGCAAAAATTCTAAAATCGTTATATAGACTTGTAGTATGGAAATTCATAATATTAAGCACCCACTAATCGAACAGAAAGTAACGGAACTTCGAGACAAGAACACAAAGTCGCCGGACTTCAGGAAATTAGTCGACGACATCGTAACACTTTTGACATACGAAGCCACACGGTCAATTATAGTAGATAAAAAGGCGGTCGATACTCCGCTTACAAAGTTTGATGGTGTACGAATCGCTGAGCCGTATCCGGTAATTATACCGATTCTAAGGGCGGGACTTGGCATGCTAGATGGCATTGAGCGGCTTTTACCTGAAGCGGAGATAGGGTTTTTGGGTATGAAACGCGATGAAGAGACCTTGGAAGCCTATACTTATGCGAATAGATTGCCTAGAATACTAAAAGGGAGACAATGTTTTTTACTTGATCCAATGCTTGCTACCGGCCATACGCTGGTTGCAGCGGTAGAATATTTGGTAGAGCGCGGAGCAAAAGATATAGTTTCAGTCAATATTTTGGCCGCACCTGAGGGTATAAAGTGTGTAGAGGATAGCATATCGCCTGATGTTTCTCTCAAAGTATTTACTGCTGCAATAGATTCACATTTGAATGAAAAAGGCTATATAGTGCCCGGTCTTGGCGATGCGGGTGATAGATTGTATGGTGTTGTGGGTTAGGTGTGCAACTTCCGCAACCACAGAGTTAAAGATTTTTAAGGAGAAACATGAGTGCAAATGATGATGACGCGCCCGAAGAGAGCCTTCGCGAGGATGCCGATTCGTTAAACGTAGATGATAAAGAAAAAAGTGTCGTAGATGATATTTTTTACAATGCCGATTACGACGATGATGAGGATGAACTTCCGAGAATAGATATAAATGAGTTGCCCAAAAACGCTATAAATAGGTCTTTTAAGCCCTCCATAAAGCCCAGAAGTTCTTTTCACTATATTCCTCAAGCACTTTTGAGCAACAAAAACGAATCTTCTTCCTCAAAGGATTTTTTGGCGTACGGTAAGAATAAGTTATCTCAACTGCAGGGCGTAAACCAGATTCAAAAGTACGAAAAGCAACAGGAAATACGTCGCAGAATAATCAACAAAACGGGGATAGTCGCATACGTTGGTGTTGAAGTTGATGAAGACAACAAGGAGGGTCAACGCCTCCACTTGGTGGAGTTCGCCAAAAGCATAAAGCGGCTCGCACTTGAGCGTTTTCCTGATGCAGAAGTTAAGGTCTCTTTGTCGCTTCCTAAGATTAAAGAAGAATCCGGCAATGGAACACAACTTTTGTCCGAGGAACTGCGCAAAAACAAAAAGAACGGTCTTGGGGCATCTCTCAATCAGTTCAACCAGTCTACTGAAGTGCGTGTCAATATACCAAGCAAAGAGGTTTATGTTGATGATGAGCTAAAGAAGCTCACAACCCGCGAGTTTGACCTATTGGTTTATTTGCTCAGGTCTATGGATAAGCCCGTTTCCAGAGAGGAATTAATTGAGCATGTGTGGGATGATTCAAACAGTGCGAAAGGCAACTCAAGGACAATTGACGTCCACATACGCAGGCTCAGAAAGAAGTTGGAGAACTCTATAACCGTGCAGACAATTCGCGGATACGGCTATCTTTTTGACAGACGAAACAACATATTCCTAGAGGAGTAAGTGGTGCACCTTATGGAAATGTCGCATTATGCCAAATTGTAGGGGCAGGTTGCAACCTGCCCGTTAAAGTCGCATATTGGTTTGCTCGCAGGTTAATGCAATTGCCGCATGTGGGGTTGTAGTAGGGGCGCATGAAATCCGCCCG
>JAISRQ010000147.1 GCA_031273545.1 Holosporales bacterium | reverse complement strand
ATACTCAAACGCGATCAAATACCGGGTTTTTATTGCGAGTAAAAACGAACGCGACTTCAATGAAACACTCGTCTTTATTGTCATCGCGGAAATCCATGGTTTGATCGCGTTTGAGTATATCACAAAGATTTAGACCCATCAAATGAAATTTAGATTCACCAAAAGATTGCGTACCTATTAATACCCCTCCACCAAAAGATTGCGGATTTTTTAAGCAAACAAACGCTTACGATTCGCCAATTTTTTGTCTGCCTTCGTGGGGCCCCCGGGAAACAGCATTACAAGCGCCGACTTTAAAACCATTTAATGCAAATTAGCATAGAACATTGCAGAAAATTGACAAAAAGAAGTTAACTTTTTTTTAACACATTCTTCTTACAATGTTACTAGGAACCATTTGATATTCGTCTGGCTACATGAAAACAAAATTTTACTCACTACTGTCTGCTAATATACTCCCACTCCCTAAAGAATTACGGACTTTTGGATGCAGCAAACGCCTGCTCTTGCTGTTTTCTCTAGTCGCAATCTTTGGGGCCCCCGTGATATGTACATTGGAATCTAGTGATCCACTACCCGAATCTGGAGACAACCCCGTACCGGAAACTGGGAGCGACCCACTACCAGAATCTTGTGATGATCCAGTACATGGATGTTGGCAACCAGCAGGTCCCTATACCGATTCATATTCTACAAATCTTGGAGAAATTCACAATGCAACACACTTCATGCGAGACAAAATAATATCTAAAGACGGGACAGAGGAGCTAGTTATACTGACATTTTCTGAAAAAGGAGAAGATAACATTGTCACGCAAAAGAAATACGTATGTGAAATGAAAAAAGACGAAACATGTGGAATAATTTACGACGAAATTGAGGACGAAAAAGTCCCATTACGGCTAACTTTTGAAGAAGGAAAAGTTGTAGAAGTCGAGAAGATAGTTGTGGGTGAATCTCAGACAATAGAGTATATCCACATAGAGTCTAGTTTGCACAACCAAGTTCCGAGTCAAGAATATTTTCGATTAGGCCTCACGCACATGATTGGTCGTCCGGAAGCCCCTAAGTTCAAGAGAGATGACACTGGAAAATTGATGATTGAAGTAGAAACTTTGATTGACAAGCTAAATGGTATAAGACGAAAAAATAGGTCACTAGCACAAGAAATATCAAAGATACAAAACACACAAAGTAATCATACAACAACATTGAGCAGTATTGACACCAGCGTTGCAAATACCGTAAACAATGCAGTAAAAGCGACGCTAAGCACGTTTAGCCAAAGCTTCTTCAACGAGCAACACGAAAGACTTAACAGTCTAGAAGAGTCAATATCCGCCAATATCGATCACCACACAAAGAATGTGAATGATCACACTTCAGGTTCTGAAAAGATGATTCATGATCACATTTCAGCTTCGGAAAGTAGGATGTTAGAAAGGATAAAAAAACATGTAAACGAAATGGAACAAGCGAACGAGTCACGCAAAACAAAAATGCTAGAACACGTAACATCCGAAGCAGCCAGTACGAAAACAGATATAAATAAACACATAGACGAAGAATTAAATTCAATACTGTTTACGAAACAAGGTGCGTTGTATTCACAAATTAATGGTTCACTTAAAGCACTAAATAAACACTTAAAAAACTACTCTCTCAACATGACTAGTCACATAACCAATAAAGTATTAGTTCAAACGATAAACACACTATCTCAAATGATGGGAGTGACAGTAACGCAAGGCGCAATCGAATCAGAGTCACCGTTTAAAGTCGAAACTGGATCCCTATTAGTGCAAATTAACAAACAGATACACGATAGTTATGAACGTGCAGGAATATCAGGTGAAGCTGCACAAAGTAATGACCTCATCAAGCAAATATTGGAGTTTGGGGGACTTCCCATTTTTCATCGTGACAATATAGAAGCTATGCTGTACAGACATACATGTGGAATTCAAACACCAATTGTAAAGTCGATAGAGGAATACGTTAGTGAGTTCGATAGGCTATCAAATAACGACCAATGCAAATATTTTTCACCTCAATTAAGAGAAGTTTCTGATAACATCAAGGTTATCATCGATTTCTTTAAGAGCTCTGATGAACTATCAATTAACCGATTTATCAATAATTTTATCAAGCTTTTCGGAGATAAGTTTAAAGCATACGACACGCATCCTTACGAACTTTCCAATTATTGTAAAGAGGCACACTTTTCAAAAGAAGACAGTGGACTATACGGATGGGTGAAGGACATTCATGAATCCCTAGAGAGCGCCTCGAAAGAACTTTCACAGCGCAATAGGAAAAACTCAGTGGGAAAAGCTGCACAGCACTTTATTAAAGTAAGAGATTTGCTTAAAGGAGTTGTTCCTGATGGTTCGGGCAAGATAGTAGCCATCCCAAGACTAATGTTTGGAGAATATCAAAACTATCCACAGATTTTAGAAAAATACGCAGAGATGATAAAAGATTTTGAAACAAATTCTAGAGCAGCACGCATGGAAAGGACCATTAACGAATTGTTCAAATGTGTCCAAAATTTTGTAGTGTCAGCAAATAAAACGATACATCGCATGAGTGAAGAGGTCCGTGCGTTTGTCCAGATCCCAATTGAAGTGCGACACGTGCCGCTGCAGAATCCGAAACCTAAAGTACGACAGGAAAGACCACTCACAGATGATCTATATGAATCGCCTTTCCACTCAAAACCGCGTCCGCGTAAAGCGCAAAAACCTCGCAAAAACCGAAACGAGGCGAATACTGTTGATTCGGGTGATGCAACTGTTGATTCGGGTGATGCGGCGGTTGATCCTCCTAGTGCAACTGATGCACAGAGTCTAGCTGACGCACCTGAAGAGACGAATATACCTGAGGAGACAGGTGCACAAACACCTGAGGAGGCAGATATACCTGAGGAAACAGGTGCACCTGAGGAGACAGATGCACAAACACCTGAAGATGGATAATTAGAATGAGAAGTCGCTGTATTGCGTTTTCCGCGTCAGCATGTTACTAATTTACATATACTGGAGTTTTCAGAAAATACGGACAGTGAATAGAGTGATCGTAAGCGTTTGCTCTGCTTCGAGGTCCGTGGTACTCTGCGGCGTAGGTATAAGTATAGGGGCGATTGGCTCAGCGGTAGAGCATCTCGTTTACACCGAGGGGGTCGGCGGTTCAATCCCGTCATCGCCCACCATCATTTTAGACAATTATTAGACTATGACTGTTGGTGGTGAATCTTTAAAGCAAGCTGCAACCCAGGTGGATTTGGCTGAATCTGATATGGGCCCTGCAGGAAGCTCTTCTTTTGAAAATAATGCGAAAAATGCTGACAGTGCTGATGGTGAAAGCCTAGGAGCAAGCCCGTACGCGCCTCCCCTGACAGGAGGAAGCCATGGGGTTAATGGTGCAATTTCTCCGCGAGGTGAAGCAGCATCCAGCGGACAAGGAACAGCAACCAGTGCAATAGCATCACCGAGTGAAGACACTGCGGAACTCAAAGGGGGCGCAGCTAGACTAAAAGAAAGCGCTGAAAAAGGCACCGCAGAACAAAAAGCCGACTCACAGCCAACACGTGGGAAAACTCCTACGGACAGAGATGTTTCGGAAGACGAAGACGCCTCTAAACCTGAATCTGCTCTTGAAAAACCCCCTGAAAAATCCCCTCCCCCTGAAAACGGCGAATACGAATACATTGACAGTAAGTCCAAACGAAATGTTGTTAACTTTAAAAATGGCGAACTTAATGGGCCAATTCATATCTTTGACACAAATAATGTACTCGAATTTGAAGGGAATATGACAAAAGGAAAACTGCATGGCCTTTGTAGGTCATATAAAAACGGAGTGCTCGTCAGTGAAGCGGAGATGCTAGAAGATGTTCCGCATGGATTATCGCGACAATTTGATGAAGCTGGAGGAGGGCTTATCTCCGAAACGTGGTTTGACCATGGCGTAAAACAAGGGGAAATGAGGCAATATCACTCAACTGGGGAGGTAGCAAGCCTGACGTTGTTTGAAGCGGATAAGATGAGCGGGCCTGCGTCGTTTTTCGATACTGGGGGAGCGCGTTCGATGGAGGCGCATTACCGCGCAGATAAGCTTCACGGGAAATCTACGGCGTACTATTCGGTTGCAGAGGGCGGAAGGGTGATGCGGATATCAAATTACGTGGAAGGACAACTGGATGGGGTGGTTAAGTCTTATAGCTCGTCTGGGGAAGCAACTGCTGAAGATCACTACAAACGTGGACAGCTCGTGAAGCAAGGCTAGAGGGGAATGCGGTAAGCGAGAAGAACTGCAGAGGTAGGTAGATGGTAGGTAAAAAAAAACGCGCAGGGAGTCTGTGAAATCAACACATCCTCCCTACTGCGGTCGCAGAAAAAACACACGCTCGTCCCTCCAGCGAAGCAGCGGACTCATTTGCACTTACGCAAACAAGCCCACCCACAACGCCAGAGCAAGCGGATCACGCCTTAGAAGTGAGACGTAACCGTGAGGAACACAGAATGATTCCACCGAGGTTTCGTTGTAATCTGCGAGTGCAAGTTTCCAAGCTTCTGATTCGGATCCACCGCCATCAGCTTCGCTTCAGCATCCGCCGCCGCTAATACAGCCTTCTTAAAATTGCCCTGCTGAGTGGCATCGAGCGCGACTGTACCGTTCGCGCAATGCACTCTAGAAAACAAATCATCGAAGTCTTTCGCATTGACACGCTCCTTGAAGTTCTTTAGTGAAATAGCTACAGCATCAAACGATATCCCCTGTGATGAAGAAACTGACGTCTTAAATGAACGAGACAAGTTGTACTCTATCCCTAAGCTAACTCGACTGTTCAAGCTGTACTGGAATCCAATACCGCCAACGACCACCCCTACCCATTTGTTTCCTGACAAAACAGGATCTTTGATAACGTTCTTGGCATCGCTAGTCAGCTGACCGGACTTTGTTGTCGCACCGGTCATTATCTGCCTGAACGCATAGCTAGCAGCAGTTCCGACTAGATCTCCCGTTCCCGCAGTCATGGCCGCACCTACCTCGGTCATAGTTGGTGTTGCCATCGTCAGCCTAGGAACATCCCCCGTAAACACGCGACACGAATACAACATATTCCACCAGGCCAACTGGCTAGCAAAGGTGTCGGCGTCATCTATATCTCCCGATTTATACGACTTCTTGGCTGTATGAATAGCGGAATCAAGAATCGCCATCATATAGCGTTCTCCCTGACCAGAAAGCGTCACGTCAAGCTTAGATCTCGCGACTCCACCACCTCCAAGTAAGTAGACAGAAGCTTTTCCGTCGCTACCAGGAATAACGAATCCCACTTTTGCAACAGCAGTGATAGAAAATTGCTCTCGACAATCAACTTTTGTGCTGAGAGACTGATTTTTGAAAGTCGCAGCCGTAGGGTGGACCACTATATCCTTATTCTCACTCATATGATATTCGATCAAATCCGGAACAGCCAGCGGCCCTTCATGTATCTGATGCCATATCCCTACATTGCCTCGGACTTCTACACCAACATAAATCGCACGACTACACCGATACTCGTAACCAGCCACACCTCGTATGGTAGCATCACCAAGTAACAATTGCTTACACACGGTAACAGGGGACTGAGACCTCACAGTGAATATCTCGCCTGTTGCTTTGCTTGGATTCGCGGCTGTCGAAAAACTATACAGACCGTCCGCGTCTATAATCCCCACCGGATAAGGTTTGCCTGCCTGGTTGCTCCCCTCACACCCCTCATGATACCCTTCATCCACAACAGTTGTCCTCGTCACACCGACACCAATGCCAGCCCCAACGTAGAACCCAGTCTTCGCAAAATTATCGCCAGTAAATCCGGCTAACATAATCGTTCCCAATAATAATGACCGCTTATTCATAGTCCACCCTTTTTTCTATAATAAATAACCAACACAGAGACCCGTCAAAATCCGCCCCGAAACAGGGGGCCGTACCCGAAGATATCCCCGACCACTATCGCCAGTATGTCAACATCGTGGTGGGCGGTAAATTTTTGTCTGACGTATTTTATTAAAAAAAATGTACACTGTAGCAAATGCGCAACAGGTGAAGGCAACATTGCAGTTCAATCGTGAGAACCTAATTCACGACATAAGTATTTTTTTTACGAGCACGAGACATAGGAAAAGCAAACATTATCTTGTATAATATATCAACAACAACTCACAGTTGCAAGAAAGAATCATTTTCGCGTAGACTTAGGGTAGAAAAATCACCTATAAAGACACAGGTGGTTGTTTTTTTTTTAGTCAGAGGTAGTTCATGTCGAGAATGTTTTTGTCGAAGTCGGGGGTTGCTCTTTTAGCAGCGTGTGTGTTGTCGTCGCCTGCAGTTGCAGCTCAGCATCAAGGCGGAGGCGAAGCTCTTTGGTATATCCAGCAAGGAAGGGGGCCTGAATTTGCGTTCAAGATGCGCAGTGTTCCCATAATCGCAGATGTACTTGGAGCAGCGAGGGCGGCAGAGATCCAGACTGGGGTTAACTTGGGGTTTAAAAGCGATTCCGGGAAACGGTCGCCAATATCGGCGGAACAGTTGAGCCTTGATGCAGGTGCCCTGTTGGGTATGCCTGCTCCGAATGCAGTAGAGGTTATTCATAATTTCTCACTGTCGCTCGTGTGTGTGTACAGTGCATTGAATGAGTTAGCAACCACAGGGCTCAGGACCCATCCGATTGACTCATATCCGCTTTTGAAGTCGCTGTACCAGCGAGTCTTGGGTGAAGGGTTGGTGGCGTGTAAGGACTTCCTCAGGAATGCTAGCGTTAGTTTTGATCAGCTCAAGCAGCCCAGCAGCGACGGGATATTAAGAGAAGCGGCGGAGGCGTTTAACAACCTTTTGCGCTGTTCGGTATCGCGGAATCCTGATGATGTACAAGCGTTTTTGCAAGCTGCGGAGCGCGATTGTGGTTTCAATGATGCACTGAGAAAGTAAAGTGCGAGGAGGTGAGGAGGCATTGCGGCCTCCTTGCCGTTTGTTTTTGTGTGTTTTTTGTTTTAGCACCTCGGCATTTTCTATAACTTTTCCCGTAGTTTAGGTGTTTTCTCGCACCTTTTTTTTATTTCTCCGTCTGTTTTCGTTTATCCAACTTGAAGCTCAAGGATGTAATATTCGAGGGGACATATTTTGTTGAAAAAAAATGTGCGGCAATTGCTCAACAAGCAAAGCGAAGCCGCTG
>JAISRQ010000146.1 GCA_031273545.1 Holosporales bacterium | reverse complement strand
GAATATGAAAGGTTTATGCGTTCTCTTAAATCCTGTGCGACAACGTTTGGGACCGTTCTTGGAATAAAGATGGGCTCGAAAGCAATGACGAGCCTGAAAACATCGAAGGCAATAAAGGCTCCTGCACCAAAGGATGCACTGTCGGCTAAGCCGGTGGTGCGCGATGGCAAGGTGCTTTTGGGCGAGCGGGAGTTGGGTCAGGTGAATGCTCTAAACAAAGCACCTACGGGAACTAGAGGGATTTTTGAATTAGGGCAACCTGAGTTTCAACCGGGAAGAAACAAACCAATATGTATAGGGGGTAGGCAGTTTGGAGGTCGTGCTTTAGATCAAATGCAAAATAGAGGCATTCCCCCAATTGTTGTAGAAAACGCTATTCAAACAGGACGACTTGTACAATCAGCTAAGCATTCTAATCGGTTGGAGCACCACGATGCTATAAATGATGTGAAAGTTGTTACTGAAAAAGGAACTGGAAGAGTTATTACTGTGATGTTTGGGGCAAAAAAATGACGGATAAAGACAGAAGTATAAATGTGCGGTATGCAGATATTCGACAGGAACTAAAAAGAGTTCTTTATGAGGATTTATGCGGGGAATTTTCTGAAAGTGAGTGTGAGCCAGAGTTTCAGTGTATTCTCCATTTATTGGTGCGTGGAGCCGTAGTTGATGAGCTTGAGGAATATTTGAAAAACTCTTGGTTAACAGATGGAGTAGCTGAGCATGTAGTAAAGGATATTATAAAAAAGATAATGCTAAGGCAGAAAGAAATTCAAAACTTAGCCTTTTTAGCCCTGGATGAACGAAAAAAATGTCCGTAAAAAAAATGAATTAAACCTAGGAAGTCTGGGAAATATGGCCCCCTAAAAGGCTGTTAAGCGTGTACACGAAAAAATCGACGAGGTCGACTTGGCCGACTCAATCGTAATCAACATGTTCGGTGGCACGATGCTGACTTTCGCCAGGCATATCGAAAAGGCGCTGCGTTTGGGCGGAAATCAATCAACTTACAGAGATCACGGCGGGGTCATATGGGGACATGTGCATGGTGTCAGAAAATAGGACGCGTCCCCTCGTGTTTTGTCTCTGTCCAACAGTACCTTTGGCCCCCCGATTCAGTAAGGATCAAGCATTTTTTTTACTGTAAATATTTTTCATTGCTAGATACCCACGAATGACCTTGGATAAGCAATACCTTCTGATATATTTGGGCTTACTAGGGATTCAAATATTGCGGGGACTAAAGAACCACAAGCGTTTATTGGGTCGAAAATCCGCAATCATTTGGGGAGTGGGTATCTTGTGCAACGTAAAGGAAGCTTAGGATGAAGGTAGGTGGATTTACTCAATGCGGTCAAACACCAGATTTCAGCAAGGACTACAAAAATCAACTCTCCATTGGAGTAGCATTAGTTATTGCTTGCGACAAAAATCGGGTCTTGACAGGGCTTGGGGGTATACAAGCCCCATTATTAAGAATTTACAGAATAAATATTAATCATCATCAATAATTTGTGCATTTCTGCGCGATATTTCCGCATTAAAATCAGTATAATCGCGAAATATTGAGCAAAAACCAATGTGGCATTCTCCGTCCCTCCCAGCAAAACTGTTTTTATATGCGTTAAATAACTCTATGTCATCACCAGTACTTCTAAACCAATACGCTCCACCAGGAGCGGCTTCAGTCACGTAGATTCTTCTGTCTGTAAATTTAAAATCCTTAGATGCAGTCGAATCGCCTCGTTTTCCTCCTCTCCAAAACGTTACTGTATGCAACGGATGAGCGACGTTCTTGGGAACCATTCTAATGCTACTTCCTGGAGGATTATGATCACTACGTTCAACAAAACTACTGATGACACAAGCCGCAGGAGGGTTTTTTAACCCCAGCAAATAACTAGGTATATCTTGGGATCCGTTTGAATCTGATCCATGATGTGGATGAAATAACACGCCAACTCCTTGCAACATTCGGCGATTTCTCTTAAAAAACTCATCAGGTTCTGTGTCGCGTTGTAACGTAAAGGATGTTCTATACTTGGGATCAATCGCGTTATGCAACAATCGTGCGTGAGCGCTATTATGAACAGCACCTATTATGCCATCAAAATTGCTTTTATAAGCGTCACCAGTAAACAAAAATGAACACTTTGCGTTATAGTTATGATCAATCCTTAAAAAAAAGCTGCACTGATTTGGGTTACCAGTACATTTATAGACTTTAGGTAAAACAAAGGAGAATTCAGTGTTTTGTAAAAAATCAGGAATATGTTCATTATTAACAGAATTACGATCTGTAACAAAAGTGATGTGCAGACCACCTAGCGATGAGAGAATATCAGGTCCAAAGCTCTTCCAGCTAGCCTCAGTTCCTCCCAAGTAGACTTCGGGGGGTTGTGTGGCGTACCCTACCTCACTTACTAAACTTTTAATGAGTGAGTAATGATCCCCATGTGGGTGGGTGACGAATATGGCTTTCAAATTAGTTCCACGTATCAAAGAAATTATCTTAGGAAGAATATAGCTCCCTACATCAAAAAAAGGAGAATTTCCTGCACCTGCGTCAATAATCACTGTATCATTTCCACAACGAAGTATTATGCAGTTGCCTTCGCCAACATCGAATGCGAATACATGTAAATTTTTCCTATCGTCAAATGCTTCTCCAACTCTAGCCCACGACGGAAACTCTACAGAAAATTCACCATCTATACCCAAACGCGATCAAACCATGGATTTCCGCGATGACTATAAAGACTAGTGTTCCATCGAAGTCGCGTTCGTTTTTACTCGCAATAAAAACCCGGTATTTGATCGCGTTTGAGTAT
>JAISRQ010000106.1 GCA_031273545.1 Holosporales bacterium | reverse complement strand
AGACGTATTTCTAATAAGTACAAAATGGATGACGTGGGTAGAGTTCTTTTTTCTGACTGGACACTTGTAAAATTGTGTAGGACAAGTATGCGAAATGCTCAGTACCATCACAAAAAATGTACAGAAGAGACTCTTGCTATCCTAAGGCTAGCTCACGAGAGAGCTGTAGATTTCGCTAGTACTAATTGGACAAAAACAAGCGAAAGCTAGAGCGTCAGGCTAAGCTGTGAGGCTAGGGTAGATTTTTGAAATATTTTCGGGTATCAGTTGATAATGCAAATGTTTTTTTCAAAAATGCAGGCTCTGGGCAATGATTTTGTCATCGTTGACTTGCGCGCATCAAACGCCGTCACAGTAGATGCCCCCCTTGCGAAATGGGTCTCTGACCGTCGCAGAGGTGTAGGATGCGACCAATTACTTATCTTGAAAAGTTCAAACTCTGCCGACCTTTCTATGGAGATATATAACGCTGATGGCTCTGTTGCTGAGGCTTGTGGAAATGGTGCACGTTGTGTAGCTTGGCTTTGGATGACTCAGCACGATAAGCGCGAGGTATCGCTACAGGTGCATGACCGTATCCTGCACGCTTGGCTAAAAGGCGAGCACGGCGTCAGCATAGATATGGGGCAGCCCTGCTTTGACGAAGCCCTGACCAATCAGGTCCGCGATAATGCATTCAAAGGATTTGAATATAGGCCGGACGCCTCAAGTGTTATGGGAAATAATCTGAATAATAGCGAGTGTTTATTCGCCGATGAAGCCTATAATCATTCGAAAAATACTATATCGCAAATAAACGCCAATACAGGAGGACGTACTCGTATCCCTTGGGACGCAAGTAGCCCTGCTACGTTCGTTTCCATGGGAAATCCGCACCTCGTAGTAGAGTCCAGCGTTGTAGGAGACACTTGCGCCAATGATATCCTTTCTCACACAAAAGAAATATTTCCAGACGGAGTTAATATTGAATGGCTACGCGTGTTAGACTCACTTAATATCTCGATCAAAATATACGAACGCGGCGTAGGAGAAACACACGCTTGCGGGACAGGGGCATGCGCTGCTGCAGTAGTTGCAATTTCTTCTGGGCGGTGTGAATCAAGCGTTACGGTATCTATGCTGGGAGGGCAAGTTGATGTTTCCCTAGGAGAAACAGCAGTCCTTACCGGGGAGGTATCTTTTGTGTTTAGTGGCGAAATAGATTATAGTGCAACATGTATATGTCGGGATTCTCAATGAATGCGGGCAAAAGGAATCGCGAATACAAATGGTGAGTTAATATTCCCATGATGTATTGATAAAGTCGGGATTCTCGTGGAAATGGTTATTATTAAAAACAGTGATTGGATTTAAATGGATTTAACTAACGTAATCAAGCCTCTACTTATTTCAGGCGCAGAGGTGTTACCCCTTGTTGAAGGTGGCAAGGGCATAGCGATATCGGATGGAGTAAGTTCTGGCGCATGGGCAGCAGAAGGGGGGATTGGGACCTTTTCGGCCGTGAATGCTCATACCCCAGGGGAAGGGTACTTATGTGTGCCGGGTGCATATTCTTCTCGGACGCGCCTTAAGCGACATGCAGAAATGATAGAGCGGGCCATATCGGGTGGGGTTGCCCAAGCGAAGATTGCGTATGAGACCGCGTGTGGACGAGGGCGGATACACATGAATGTACTGTGGGAAATGGGCGGCGTGGACGCAGTTCTTCATGGGATATTGTCAAAAGTAAAGAACATGATTCATGGCGTAACATGTGGTGCTGGGATGCCGTTTCGTTTGGCGGAGATTTGTGCCAAGTATAACGTGAAATACTATCCAATTGTGTCTTCTGCTAGGGCGTTCAACATTTTGTGGAAAAGAGCATACAGCCGCGTTTCGGATTGGCTCGGTGGAGTCGTATACGAGGACCCATGGCTAGCAGGGGGTCACAACGGCCTGTCCACAAACGAGGACGAAAACGTGCCAGAGCCTCATGAGCCGCGAGTGCGAAGTTTACGCGAGTTGATGCGCTCTTACGGGATTAGCGACTTGATTCCCATTTTTGTAGCTGGAGGTGTCTGGCACCTAAATGAGTGGGAAAACTTTATCGGGAATCCAGAATTTGGTGCGATCGCGTTTCAATTTGGGACGAGGCCCTTGTTGACTGTAGAGAGCCCGATCCCTATGGCCTGGAAAAAATCACTGTTTTCGAGAAAGAAGGGGGATGTCGAGCTCAATCGTTTTAGTCCAACGGGTTTTCCGTCTTCTGCTGTAAACAATGTTTTTTTACGAAAAATGCAGGCTCGCTTAAAGCGTCAGGTCTCGTTTACGAAGGTGGCGGACGGGGTCTGCACAGAAGCGTTTCCTTTAACAGGAAGCGGGAGTGGCACCTCAAATAGAGAGGTTTTCGTAAAGAAAGAAGATATCCCAAATATTAATGCGTGGAGAAACGAAGGTTTTGTTGTCCCTTTAGTAACGCCAAGTAAAACGTTGGTTTTCGTGTCAGAAGATGACCTCGCCGAGATTGAACGCGACCGAAGGCAGTGTGTTGGGTGCTTGTCTGCGTGCAAGTTTAGCGGATGGAACCAAGAAGAATCTGCACAAATAATAGAGCCAGATCCACGGCTATTTTGCATTCAAAATTCCCTTCAGCAAATTGTAATCACGGGAGACGTAGAAAACGCGCTCATGTTTTGTGGGCACGAAGGGTACAGGTTTGCGGAGGATCCTTTTTATGAAGGTGGGTATATCCCGTCCGTGAAGGAGCTTGTCGCGCGCATTCGCACGGGTTACTAATATTATTTGCAATCGAGAGCTGAGTATTGAGCAAGTAATAAGCCGTATTTCTTTGTAGATAAGTAGGGCTGGTGGAAAAGGAACTAGTTTGGAAGGAAGTTGTACTTCGCGCAAGAATAACGATTACATTTACTGGGACTGAAAATATTCCAGTCCCAAACTTTATTGCAAGCGTTCTTCTTATTTGTTTTACAAAGCCTAATCTTTCTTTATAAAAAACAATGATCCATTATACATTTCTAAATCTTTACTTATCGCACTAAGTTCAGATAAAAGACTCTTTCGCAATCCGGGTTTATGCACCAGATCATATAGGTTGTAGTTCATATCCTTCAGCATGGATATATTTTCCACAACAGGTTCGTCAACCTCACTCAACGTATCGACTTCTGGACGAGACCATTGTTCATAATTTCCTCCAAATGTCTTGGATCCCCAAAGTCTTTCGGCCAGTATAGCGCACCGTAAGCCGTTGTCCTTTAAAATTTTATATTTCTCAACGGGGATAATTTCCGCCAATCGATCTAAATTAGTAATTTCACTAAACCTTTTTTTCTCATTTGCTCCACAAGACATCTTGAGCCTAACGATTGAGCTATACCATTGAAAGCGGGACCTAAAGTGACTTTTGGAAACCTTCTCCGCGAAAGGACAATCTTTGTATGGCTTTGAAAAATCGCATTCTTCGTAAGACCACTTTATGGTGAACTTCTCCCTTATTTTTGCAAGCTCTTCTTCACTAAGCTGATTCAATGCCCAGATAGAGGTAGTAATGACTCCACCTTTGACAAGAAAATCGTGCAAAATCATAAGGTTATCAAATGTAGAACCACATTCCATGTGATCGGCATACTTTTCGCCACACAGTATATGTGGATCATCAACGATATATGTAATAGAGCCCTTTATGATTGGTAATTTATATAGGTCTTGAATAAAACCTTCTATTTCTATTTTGTCGGAGTGTATTCTTTTATAATGGGGGTCAAGAAATATCCAATTCTTTTTAGAGAAACGTGTTAGTGCGTGGTGCGCTCTAAGAGCTTCCCCTATAACAAGCCACACACCTTCACTGTCACTCTTTAGTTCTGATATTCTTTCGTTAAATTTATCTACATTAGTCGGGAGTTCTCCTCTACACTGGACAAAACATCCATTGGATTGTGTGTTAGAAGAACCACCATTTTCATTACTATTGGTAGTAGTCGTAGCCGACAATTCTACGTTCGCCATGAAACAATAGGCTAAGCTAAAGCCTAAATATACATTTATTCTTTTTAAGTATTTACTCATATTTATCAACCTTTTGATTAACAATCAATAATAGTTACAAGGACTTACTGCTCTGTTATTTTGTGATTTCCTTATAATAAAAGCACAAAGTTTATGAAAGTAGATCTATCCAGTTTCGTTACTATTATGTGGAGTAATATCTTGTAAATCAAGTACAATCTAAAGCTGGAGGCTAAATAAATGAAGTCAAAGAGTTAACTTGCTGCGAAAGCAGCATTTGTAAGCAGTTACAGTTGAGCAGTTCGAAAATTGGGATATCGCTATACTTGAACAATGTCCTCTTTACTTGTTTTGGTCCCAATTGGTAAAAGGGGGGCATTATATAGTCCTGATCATTTATTACTTCCAATCGCAAAATGTCATGGTTATATAGATGAGCGGATTTTCGCATATTAGCATACTCAAACGCTATTCTGACGGACCAAGAAACGTAACTCCCTCTTAGCCCAACAATTGGTCCAAGCTTCACGATTTCCTTAATGTTGTCAAAAAGGGTTGTTTGTTCAATAACTCGATCCACCACACTACTCCAGAGTTTTAAGTTCTGACATAGAAAGGCCAGTGCATTTTGCAACCGTTTCAAGAGGTATATTCTCCGTAATCATAGTTCGTGCAGTTTCTATCCTGCTTCTACGCTCACCAAGTTGTATACCTTCCTGCTTCCCAAGTTGTATACCTTCCTGCTTGCCAAGCTGTATACCTTCCTGCTTGCCAAGTTGTATGCCTTCTTGCTTGCCAAGCTGTATACCTTCCTGCTTGCCAAGTTGTATTCCCCTCTGCTCAGCACACAACATTGCAGAAATATAATTCCGTTCGCCCTCTTCGCGCATCCTCATCAGTTCCTGCGTCTTAGGGTCCTTAGACACCGTATTAAACATATCAACTGCCTCCCCAATAATTGGTTCAAACTTTACAATTTCCTTAATATTATCGGACAAAGGATTGTTCAAGAACTCGATCCACCACGTGATTGG
>JAISRQ010000104.1 GCA_031273545.1 Holosporales bacterium | reverse complement strand
CGATTTAGTGGAAACTCCGAGAGGAATGCCAAATACTTTATTACGGATAGGCAAACGAGCTCCGTTGCACTCGACAGGATCCGGGAAAGTGATGTTGTCGACGTTTTCAGATTATGAATTTGATGAATACATCAAAGAAAAAGGACTAATAAAATTGACGGAAAATACTATAACAGACGAAGATCGACTCAAAAAAGAGCTGAATGAGATAAGGGTACGCAGATATGCTCAAGACAAAGAAGAGTGTGAACCATCTTTGCAATGTATTTCTGTTCCTGTCTATGATTATACCAATAGCGTGATGGCCGCTATCAGTGTTTTTGGGCATGTGAGTAAAACAAGCGACGATTACATGACCGGTGAGGTTTTACGTGAGTTGTTTTTTGTATCAAAGGAAGTTTCTTATAAGTTTGGCTGCGACAGGGATATTTGGGATGATTTTGAGATGCCTTGTCCCATTTCCGCCTGAATATATCAGTTTTGGATGTGAATTGAATCTCTAAACTCCGAGGAAGATAGAAGATTTTTGAGGGAAGGTGACCGCAAAAGACCCGTATTGGGAAGACGTAGAATGTTGTTACGGACTGATATACCATGGATTGACCGCTGTTATAGAAATGGCGGCATGTGCGGGGCTTCCGCTCGTGGGAAATAATTTACAGCCTGAAAAGGCCACTACTTTTGGCGTAGGGCAATTAATGGTTGATACCGTACATAAAAGATGCAAAAAATAAATAATGGGACTTGGTGGAAGTGCAACAAATGATTTTGGGGTTGGGGCTGCATGTGCGGTAGGTATTTGTTTTATCGACAAAGATGGCAAGGAATTTATTCCTGTGGGAGAAACGCTATCCAGGATCACTCGAATAGATAAAAGTAGGTTATTGCCCGATTTTAAGGATATTGAGATAGTCACGATGTGTGACATAGATAATCCTGTGTATGGTCTTAACGGAGCAGCCTTTATTTTTGGATCACAGAAAGGGGCTGATGCGAGGATGGTTGAATTCTTGGATTCACAGCTTTGTGCCGTGTCCGAGGTCGTTAAACGGGATTTCAGAGTTGACGTGTCTATGATGCCGGGCGCAGGCGCAGCCGGTGGTATGGGGGCTGGAATGGTCGTTTTTTCAATTCAAAATTGCAGTCTGGAATAGAAATTGTATTGGACGTGATCGGTTTTGAAAAGCTATTGGAAGGAGCGGATATGGTGATAAGCGGGGAAGGCAGGATTGATTTGTAGAGTCTGAGCGGCAAGGTAGTCGTAGGAGTCGCTAAAAGAGCAAAGAAATTTGGGGTGCCATTGCTCGCTATCGTTGGTGACATCGAAAATGGAATTGAAAAAGTATATGATGAGGGAGTAAGCGCGATATTCAGCATCAACAGGAGAGTTATTCCCTTTAAAGAGGCAAAATTGAGAACTAAAAGTGATCTTAAACACACTATGGAAAATCTTATGAAATTTATGAGATGTTTTCCGTCATAAAATAAGGGAGAGGTAAATATGAAAATAGGATTCGTCGGACTCGGAATAATGGGTAAACCGATGGCCATGAATTTGATCAAAGCAGGTAATGAGGTAATCGCTTACGATATAGTTGGTGGAAACGTCGCTGAAGTCGTGAAAAATGGAGCGAGATTCGTGCCCACATGCAAGATGGTGGCCGAACAGTGCCAGGTGATAATCACAATGCTTCCGAATTCACCTCACGTGAAAACTGCAGTGCTTGGAAAGAATGGCCTTCTAGAGGGAACTGCGCCAGGAACGATCCTGATTGACATGTCATCGATAGCTCCTGCGGTTTCGAGGGAAATAGAGCGCGAATGTGCTTTGAAGGGTGTAAAAATGATAGATGCGCCGGTTTCAGGCGGAGAGCCTAAGGCTATTGATGGAACATTGTCAATCATGGTTGGTGGGAATAAAGACGTGTTTGAATTGGTAAAAGACGATATCCTGCTGAAAATGGGAGCTTCCGTCGTATATTGCGGAGAAATTGGCGCGGGAAATACAACCAAACTAGCCAACCAGATTGTGGTTGCGTGCAACATAGCCGCTTGCGCGGAAGCTTTCACACTGGCAAAAAAAGCCAAAGTCGATCCGAAGTTAGTATTCGAAGCGATACGCGGAGGGCTTGCCGGTAGCGTCGTCATGGATGCGAAGGTTCCTATGATGCTTGCCGGAACTTATAAGCCGGGTTTTAAAATCGATCTGCATATAAAAGATTTGGCAAATGCGCTGGACGCCGCGCACGAAACTGGCTCGCCCGCGCCATTGACTGCGATAGTAATGGAAATGATGCAGACGTTGCGCGCTGACGGGAATGGACAGGACGACCACAGTGGGCTTGCGAAATACTACGCGAAAGTATCTGGAACGAAGATCGGGGATTGAAATAGCGGTACCAGGGGAGGAAGGTATTTTTGAGGGGCTTGCTCGAAGATCTCTCGAAACCAAAACGCGTCAGGTGTTTAATCGGCCTCGATGGGTTCATAGACGAGGTGGTTCATGTGGTCGATAAACGTGAAGATGGTTCAAATTACAGCCGCATAAAAACTCTTGAGGCATACGCAGATCGGATTCGTTCGGGTGCGGGTGTTGGGCTAAATATCGAGATAGTT
>JAISRQ010000049.1 GCA_031273545.1 Holosporales bacterium | reverse complement strand
TCCCATCTAGTATTTGTTTCGGTTGCTTTATTTAATACTCCCTGTAGCCACTCTTCTGGAGAGACGTATCCATCACCTATTGTGGTATGACCGATTTGTGGCGGATTACTTCCTGTAGCTACTATTTCATCTAATTCACGTTTATCGACGCAATGTTTTTTTACATGTCGAATCAATTGTTGAACGGCTGGATGGCGTCTGTTTTCGGTAATTAGCAAGTCCCCGAGTAATACTTTCTTCCCTTTTGAATTTCGCAATTTTTCTTTTATAGCCATTTCTACATTGGTTTTATTTAACTCAATGCGACAAAACGCATCATATACGGTTGAACAAAGGAGCAACGCTAGTATTTTCATACCTTTGAGTTTTTTCATAATCTCTCTATAAAAAACACAGTTCCATTATTAATAGTGACAGAAAAGAGTTAATATTTCGTGAATTTACTTGAGATATCTTTTTTATCAATGAATCTACTTGCTTCAATTATATGTGTGTATATTCTGGCACGTATGACACTGACCGTTGCACTTTACACGATATAGTGATATGCAGTGACTGGAGCTTGGAATTTTCTCAGTGTTTTGCCATTTTGTGGGGTGTAATAATGAACGAACAAAAAACGTATTCGATTGCTATTGTTGGAGCTGGCCCAGCGGGACTGTATGCTGTTTCTGCGTGCGGAATGCTTGGGTTGCCATTGCTGTCGTCGCTATCTTCCACGTCACAATCGTTGTCCTCTTCTCCGCCTTCGCTTCCCTCGCCTTCTTCGTCCCTGCCACAAGGAGGAATCCTGCTTCTAGATGCATGCAGCTGCGTTGGCGGGCAATGCACTGCGCTGTATCCACATAAGCCATTGTACGGAATCCCTGGGATCGTGAACATTACAGCACAAGAATTAATTGACTCGCTATACTCTCAAGCACAAGCGTATTCTCCTACTGTATTATTAGATACGTTTGTAGAGGATATTGTTCCGTGTCAAACACCGGACAATATTACTTTGCATCAGCAAATTAATGACAATAAAACAATAACACCACACGTTAATACTGCTTCACAAAATAACAGCGAAGCAAGCGTTGCACAAAACAACAACCCACAAAATGTTCAACAAGAGAGGTTATTCAACATCTTAACTGCGCAAGGCAATTATTTCGCGCACAACGTAATCATTGCTACTGGTGGCGGTCGTTTCCAACCCAACAAGCCCACAATCGAAAATTTAGATGAATTTGAAAGTGCACACATTCACTATTGTGTAAAGGATCCTCAAAGGTTTGCAGGGAAAAAAGTCGTAATAACAGGCGGAGGGGATGCTGCTGTCGACTGGGCAATGGAACTGCTGCCCATTGCTGCATCCGTATCAATCGTGCACAGAAGGTCATCCTTCAGAGCCAAAAACGAAGCTAACCTAAAGGAATACGAAAACGCTGGCAAAATCACGATATACCGTGACCGCTGCGTAAAAGAACTTACAGGAACGGACGGCATTCTGCGCTCCGTAAAAGTTGCATCAACCAACGAAAAAGTTCCCGCGGACGACATTGATATTGACGCGGATGACCTTCTTGTGTTTTTTGGGCTATCTGTGTCTTCATGCAGCAACTGGGGATTGGAGACAAAGCGCGGAAAGATTGTGGTGAACCCGTCAACATGTGAGACGAGCATTCCCGGGATTTTTGCGATTGGCGATGCAATTTCGCGAGAGAGTAATGTGTATATGGTGGTTCCAGGATTTGCGGACGCTCTTGCTGTAGCTCATATGATCAAGTCTAACAATAAATTTTCTGACCGTTAACGTATTGCCTTTTGGCGAATTTATCGTTACTCTGAATTGTGTGCGGTCGTGGCGAAATTGGTAGACGCGCAGCGTTGAGGTCGCTGTGGAGCGATCCTTGGAAGTTCAAATCTTCTCGACCGCACCAAGGGGAAAAGTGAGTGATCGTTTTTTATACCAAGGTCCCCGTAAATGTGAGACAAGGGGGGGGCAACACGATGAGTGGAGCATGTTCTCGTTATTAACGATGACAATGTGCAATGAATTCGAGCTTTTTAGTATCATGACATTTGTGACTCTTGGCTTTTTTATCCAAGCTATTCATTCCCTATAAGATGTAACAAAATCAATAAGAAAAATGGAGATTCGATTTGCAATATGTTTGTTTTTGTGCGAGACTGCGTCAGTTGTGGTCATTTAGGCAAACTATATGCTTTTTGATTCGTTAGGTATCGAAAATGAACAATTACCAAAAGTGTTAACACTCCTTCCCTTGCGTGGTGTGATCTTAGTTCCTCGCTCAGAATTGAGACTTCCGGTTACGGATTTTTCTCATTTATCTTCAATAACAGATGCAGTACAAGGCGATAATTACGTTGGCGTAGTCCAATTTAGAGGTGAGTCAGATTCACCTGAAGACGACGTTTTTCGCTGTGGGTGTGTTGGGCGCGTGTTTGATGTTCGCGGAGACGAGGAAGGTCACTTGATGTATTCTATTCGTGGAATTTGCCGCTTTGAAATAACGCACGAGCTTCCCTCTGAAGGACTAAGCAGGAGAGCCAGCGTCTCGTACGATAAATATCAGGCAGACATTGTGCAAGAGGCAGACTTTTCATGCGACCGCGAGCGGTTGATACATGCGCTGAAAGTTTACTTTGAAAGAATGAAAATAGGCACAAATCTGGACGAATTAATGGAAATGTCAAACGAAAAATTAATTACGATGTTGATGACGATTTGTCCATTCGATGCTCATGAAAAGCAAGCGCTCTTAGAGAGGGAACATTATGCTGCGCAATCAACCCTGATTACGCACTTGATGGAACTTGACTCTTTTATGAGGGATTCCATGTCGTATCATTAGCGGATCTGTGTTGTCGCTTGAGGTTCAATAAACGTCGCGTAAAATAAACTGGGGTGTCTCAAGGGTTGCTTACCATAAACTGAAGAATTGTAAGCATCTGTTCGCAAGGGTCTGTAATCTTTTGGGATGTAGACATAAACGTTGTACAAACACGGTGATAAGTGAACAAGATGTGGCAATCAGATCCCTGGTATGTTTGTGCTACCAGGGTTGCATTCTGTTAAGTTTTACAATAGTCACGGTTTTTGTCGAATTACCGGTTTCAGAATTTGTGGAAGATTGCGAGCCGTTTATATCAACGCTTAATTGCCACTTACTTAATAGTAGCTTTAACAGAACTGGAACCACATCATTTGAGGATTTTTGAGACAAATCTTTTTCTTCTGGTGCTGCCGCTAAGGATTCTCTTACGCGTGGATTCTTTGATGTGTGACACGTCATTTCATAACAAAACGTAGAGCTTTGCTTTATTTCGACAGAGTCCCCCGGAGCAGTATATGGTAGGCACAAGTAAAGGATGCAAACAAGCGCCTTGCCTATATCTGTCTCAAAGTCGTATACGTTTGCGCGACTCAGATGAGCCAAGTTCTTTGCCCCTTCTACTTGATTGTTATCGCTCTGCTCTTCTATAATATCATGAACAGGGGACGGGATTTCTTCTGAAAAACGCTTGATGTTTATGGAACAACGTACATCTTTCTGAGTACAAATATTCCGTATAATAGACGTTGACTTTTCTACCGCATCTGATTGTGGCTTACATGCGAACAAAACACGATACAAACCAAGCAAATTCACTGTGGATAGGTAACTTAGTTGGGCCAAATGATAGGCAGATTTGTCAGATGACAGCATCTCAAGTGTCAGACCTAAGGCGTTTATTGGCGATGAGATGTCATGACAAAATCTTTCTGCTAAAAGTTGATAAACTAACATACCCTGTGAACTCCAATACTGTCCTCATACCCATTCCCTTTAGGAAGGATAACACATAGATACTTTCAACATATGATAAATATTAGCTGGATTTATAAGAATGCGAAAAAATCCAACATTTTTATGTGATAGAATCTTTAAGTATCCAAAGATTGCAGCTCAGAAACTGGATAATCGTAAATGTTTGTAAAGTAAGGCAAAACGCTATTTCCGTTACTCCCCGATCTAATCTATTAGGAAAATTCTTTGTGCGTAGGCATTGAATAGGAAATGAATCGACTTGCGTAAAAGTAAAAAAAACAGCATAATTACATGCATGGGAATAGCGATAGAGTTACGTATGTCAGTAAACACATATACCCCCTCGTGCAAGGTTTCAGAGGGAGATAGGCGTTGGTTTTTGATCAATGCTGAAAACCTTGTGCTAGGAAGGTTAGCAAGCGCAGTTGCAAATATTTTAAGAGGCAAAAATAAGGCAGTATTCACACCGCACAACGATTGCGGAGATCATGTTGTCATTATAAATGCAGAAAAAATATTTCTTAGTGGAAATAAATTAAAAGACAAAGTCTATTACCGCCACTCCGGTTATCCAGGGGGGCTCAAAGAGACTACAGCGGGAAAGATCCTAGACGGGCGGTTCCCTGATCGGGTAATCCGTAAGGCGGTTGAGCGTATGATCCCGGATGGGCCTTTAGGGCAACAAGTCCTGAGGAAGCTTCACGTCTACGCAGGGGGAGAACATCCTCACTCTGCTCAGCAGCCGGAAGTGCTCGATTTCGCCGCAAAGAATTCAAAGAACCAAAAGAGAGGTTAGCTATGGCGGATCATGTATTAGGATTGGGCGATTTAAAGGCGGCGGTCAACGCAGGGCCAGCACTTCCTCCACAGCCGGTTTCTACGGGGACGGCACCGCGAGAGTATGTTCAGGTGTTGGATGCTTGGCGGCGTTCGTATGCAACTGGAAAGCGGAAGGATGCTGTGGCGCGCGTGTGGCTGAAGCTGGGTTCGGGGAGGATCATCGTAAACGGGCGTGAGTGCACTTCGTATTTTGCGCGGCCTGTTTTGCAGATGTTGATCGATCAGCCGTTTAAGGTGTCGAACCGGGCTGGGGTGTACGACGTCTGGTGCACAGTGAAGGGCGGCGGTTTGTCTGGGCAGGCTGGAGCAATTCGGCACGGAATAAGTCGAGCATTGGTGCTTTATGAGCCGGAGCTACGTACGGTGTTGAAGCAGGGCGGGTTCCTGACTCGCGATAGCCGTGTCGTTGAGAGAAAGAAATATGGGCAACCTAAGGCTCGTAAAAGATTCCAGTTTTCAAAGCGTTAGTTTCTGGCAATTATTTTGGATGCGCGCCTTGTTGTGGCGCGCTTTTTTTTGTTATGCCAAATGATTAGATACCGTATGTATACAGGATATCCAAAGATTGCGGGCGAGAATATGAATAATCGTAAGTGTATTGTCCTCCAAGTTCGTAAGCATTTGGGAAGCCGGCATACCCCTACTGTGTAAACCAAGAAATATCTGACACAATTAAGGGGGATTTTTTCCAGAGAGTGGATATGAAGCGATTTATACCAGCGTCCCAGAAGCTTAGGGAGTTTTTGACGAACAAACATCTATTAACGCGAATAATGGATTACGCCAATTCCTCGGAAAGTGGCGTAAATTCAGGCTTTCCCTCCAACAATTGGTAACTCACAAGTGTTGAAAATATATGAATGAACGCGTTCGTGACGGATCTGTGTCTCGTATGTTCAATAGACATAGTTCTTTTTAAATATCCGT
>JAISRQ010000120.1 GCA_031273545.1 Holosporales bacterium | reverse complement strand
ATTTGCTTTATCAAAGAAGAGGACGGGGACGACTGCGGAAAATATCGTTTGATGTCTTTCTCAAAAACGAGTTGTGTCGTTATTTCTGAGGCAAAATCCTCGTTCATCCACTGGAAAATGCGCCTCGCCTCAGCCCGTTCGGCTAAATCTTGTCCTAATAATTTTGTGTTGTCGTACGCGTCTTCCAAGTACTCAATTATTGCGTACACCCCTGAGATAATTGAGCCGTTAAGGTCGACCAAAACAGGAAGGCGTCCAAACGAATTTAACTCAAGAAGGGGACTGTTTTTGTCCCAAAAACGTGTGATTTCTATCGAAAAGTCCAATTTTTTCTCCGAAAGCGAAAGAAGCGCCGTCCTAGAAAATGCACATAATGGATAATAATATAACTTTCTCATGACAAAAATTTATTCGCGGCTCACATGTGCATTTTCACTGTTTAGCACAAAAAATGCAACAATGTTGCGAAGTGATTTAGTGCGTACACGATAACGTTATTGTCATTCGAATTTATTTGATCTTGATTCACACTCACCTCTGTCATAAACTGAACTGTATTTTTTTTGTTTATGAAAGGTTCATGATGAAGAAGTTTGGTGGGATCGTTGCCATTATATGCAACTGCTTGACACATGTTTGTCATTCGAGTAGTGCCTCGTATTGTTCGAGTGATGCGTACTCGTATCGTTTAAGTAAAGAGTTCATTAATCAATATGGGATGAGAGTTTTAGAATTTGAATACGGAACAGTTGATGGAGATGAATCCTCAAAGAGCTCAACAACCTTAATAGCGTCAAAAATGACGTGTGAGTACTTTCACTCAAATGTGGACAACGATCCGAATCTCGTTTCATTCAATAGTTCTGCAACCTTGTTCAATATTAAATACGACATGATTCTTAGGGAGGGAATATTTCTTGACGAAGGTAGCCGTTGTGTCGTGGGGAATAATATTTTATTATTCGCCAATAGATTTGAAAGTAAGTTGTTATACAATAACGAAGTTAGGTCTTTTTTTGATGTAGGCAACACGTTTACTCTTGATTTGAACAGTGCTTTGATTCAAGGCACAATAATCAAGGCTTATCGTCTTGTAATAAATATTCATGGGGAAAACGGAGATGTGGTCTTTGAGAAAAAGAATAATAAATCGCCTTGGATTTTTGCAAGGCATGTAGAGCTACGCGGAAAAGGAAAATTCGACTTAAGGGCAGTAAAGTGCAACTGTGCGATTTCCGTATTAGAGGGCGTAAACGCGCTTCTTCCGCCTCCATCTTGTTTCAATCAAAAAACATTCGATCGTCTGTGCGAAAACATTTTTTATGATGAAAAATAATACTTCCACTTTCAACAATATGCGGATATTGGAGCCGACAAACGTTCGCAACGGTTAGTTTATCCTCCGCAATTTTTGTACACCAGTGTACATCCACTTCCCAAATGATTGTGGTTACTAGATAGAACATATGTTTGTTTTTGTCGATTTCTTTATCCGCAAGATTTGGGGACTTCGGTATGTACCGGGCTCCCTAAGGATTGTGGGGAAGAAAATTAGAAATAGTAGGTGTTTTACTGACCTAAAAACCCGCAATCTTTTGAGGATTGAGTATATATGCTATATGCATTAATCGTTTATTAACTTTATTGTGCAAAAATGCAATTGGGGGATATAATTTGGGGCCCTATCAGAATGTTTCTAATAAAGATTGCAACTCAGAAATGGAAAAATTACAAGCATTTGGTCGTTCCAAAAGTCCGCAGTCTTTCACGCATAATTTTCTTTGCACTACTCTGGCCTGTATTTACGTTTGCCGCCAATGACTTCTTACTAGAAGATATCCCATGCTCGCACTGTCGCCACATGTTCGAAACCCTACAGCAAATTGCCCCCAAGGCACAGGCATACTATAAGCATATAACACACGTCCTTTCTGACGATTTTTTACAACGAACGGAGGCGCTGCCCCAGTTTGTAGATGGCTCACATAGGATAATTTCAGAAATAGAGAAAGTCGCCGCCCTGATTAATAAATTAACTTCGTTCAACTTTACTTCGCGAAGGCAATGCAAAATAGGGGACGACTTCGGCGCTGAATCGACAATTATGTCTTTAATCGAAAAAATCGAACTTATAATGACGGACGAGTTGGATGCGCAACACGTGGATGTTGATGTGACTGACGAACTTGACTGGAGGACAACATTGATGCCCTCTATCGCGTTGGGAAGCCAAATCTCAACATTATGTGTCGATTATTCATCAAAACTAGACATGTACTATAACGAACGAGTAATGCTGTTGTCGACGTTATACAGTTTCTTTCACTCAATTGAGCACAGTGTGTCAATCATATTAGATGTAACAAAAGAACAGCATTTGTGTAACAATTGCGACAGTTCTAAACGTAACTTTGGATTCGTAAATAATACGGACTTTAGACAAATATTAAACGACATAGCTGATGCAATTGTGCAATTAAAAAGGATTCGTAGCGAAAATGCCGACCAAACGCTACAGCAAACCATTGAATTGCGAAAACGAATACCCTTGTTGACTTCGGACGGAAGGCGCATTGCGATCATTCCTGAATATCAATACGAATTTTTCATTGAGGATGATGGCGCCTTTTTGTACAAAGATGTTGAAACATATTGGGATAAAGAAAGTGCGTCAAGAAAAAGTCGTATCAAATATACTGCGCTTGAAATAGAAGACGGATTCATAGTTAGCCCAGAACGACTAAAAGGGTATCATGCTCCCGTATTTGCGTTTGTATCGTTTGATAATGTATCAAGTTTAACTGATAAACATATGCAGCCCATTTTCGGAATACTTGAAAAATTAAGCGAATCGTTTGATATGACGGAGTGTCTAAATAAAATGCTGCGCCATTAAGAGCTAACATACTTTTGAATAAGACGAATATACACCGAGGTTATAAAAAGAATAATTAAGTATTTCGCTGGTCAAGAAAACATTTTAGATCTAATGTGGCTTAGGTTAAAGGTACTACCGCAATCATTTGGGGATTTACACCCTACGTCCAAGACTACGGACGGTTGAACAGACCAAACGCTTGGTGTACATTCGTGGAAAGGCTTGTCGCGGAACGGTGTTTCCCTCGATATAACCCTCTGCGTTTGGGCCTTCAGTTGGTTTGGAACTAATTTCCAAAATGTTACAGTGATTCGAAATATTATTTGAGGTTATTTATGTTGTGTGGTTTTTATCCAAGAAGGGTTATACCTTTTATGTTTGTTATGTGTGTTGGTGGAGTTAGCGCTTTTTCTAACGGTGATTTGACTAGGCCATTAAACGGTGTGCCAAACGAGACAATGGGCGTTATGCAACCTTGTCAACCTGAGAGTTCAATCCCATTGGGTGCGACTGTTGGTACTACTTTGAATGACCAGCTAGCTTGGGAATTGAACGATCAGTTGGATCCCGATAGCCCTGTGTCGAACGGAAACGATCAGTTGGATCCCGCTAGCCTTGCGTTGGACAGCCCTCTCGCTTGGGAAGTGAGTGATCTGGTCGATCCGGAACCTATGGCAATTGATCCTGAATCTTTAGTGCAGTTGGCCTCTTTTGTCTCTGTTGAGTCCTCCACGCCGTCCAACATCTCAACATCATTGAGTACTTTAAAATCGTCTGATTCATCTGAATCATTGGAATCTATTCGTGATAATGTGTTAAATAACGCGGACGCTGAGGGATCAATAATCGAACCGCTGCACTCTTTGCAAATCGAACAACCAGAATCGACAAATCAACAGGAGGTTCAAACTGAGTCGTTGTCGTGCGGAGGGAAGTGTGCAACGTTAGCTCTATGTTGTTTCTGTACAGAAGCTGGTTTGTATTTTTTGGCTTTCTGTGTCGGTTGTGTTCTGAGCATTGTTTATAGCTAAAAGACGTTTTTCATTTCAATATTGATGTCCTAAATGAATGCGGCCCACGTTGTGTTCGTTTATCAATTTTTGTAACACAAAATTCACCTATTTTTACCCCTTGTAGGTATATATAGGTTGCGATTAAAGCTTTAGTAGAGTACAATTGTGCAGTAGGAAATTAGTTTAAATAATGTGTATCGTCCGCGGCGATAAGATCCTTTGGACGAGATCTTTCGTAGATTTGGAATTCGATTCCAAACAAGTATAGTAGCAACAAAAATATTATTGGAGATTGTGTATGTTGTATGATTTTTTTTCAAGAACGATTATGCCTTGTGTATGTGTTATGTCTTTCTGTGGAGCTAGTGCCATTTCGCACGGTGACTTGACTGGGCAATTGAATGATTCGCTAAACGAGGCAATTAGCGTAATGCAACCTTGTGAGAGTTCCATTCCATTGGGAGCGGGTACTGCTTTGAACGGCTTTAACGATCAGTTGGATTCGGAACCTCTCGCATTTGATCCTGGATCGCCATTGGCCACTTTCGCGTCAGTGAACCCCTCCACGCGACCGAGCCTATCAACATTGGGATCTTTAGAATCGTTCGAATTTATTCGTCAGGAACCTCTCCGCAACAATTTGTGGGATACATTTGCGGATTTTGTGTACGTAATTGATGCGTTTTATTTCCTAAGCAAATTCAAACTAAGTCCGATGGTGCGGATGCATTTGGGGATATTCTGCGGTTGGTTTATGTACACTTACTAGTAAGGAGTTTTCTTTACTTATACAATGCGGAGTTAGATGATGATGAGTCTAAATTTTTGATTATGGTGAAACTGATGGTTCCTTCTGTTGGTCTGCTAATAGGCTTGAATATGTTTTATTATTGGTAGCAATATCTGGCTGCGCGGCGAAGGAAAGCAGTTCGTGCGAATATATTTATAATTGGAAGTCGCGTCAGGGATTTTCACAAAGTCCATAGAACATTAACAATTTGTTCATAGATTTAAGCTACGCTTTAGTAATAAGCGTGGTCATTTTACTAAGGCGAGCCTATGAATAAGAGCGTTCTGTTTACACTTTGTGCAGCGGGAGTAATATCCGCCCAAAATCCTTCTCATTCTACAGTACTACCTCGGTGGCTACTAATGGACGGATATGTTCTAAAAATACATACGCCAGACACTCCAGAATACAGAGAAGATGAAGTGCCGTGTTCTTGCTCTCCAGAAAATACGCCAATTAACGAATGTATCGGAGAAATGGAAGGTTGTGAAAGACTAGGGAGTTTTAGTTTGCAAACTCTATTAACAATCCGAGCTAGCCCTCTTGTATCAGGGGAAGATTACATGTTTAAAAAAGATAGACTCACCACAGAAATCGCGTTACAGCGTTTATACATTCTTTTTTCTGGTGATGAATTTCAGCGCATGGTGGACCGAGCCCTTTGCGAGAGATGTTGGGATGGAATTATTCCTTGCATGGTAGACGATGTTGCGCCACTGCCAGAACCAGGAGTGGTTCGCCCTCCAAAAACACTAGTTGCGCCCTCGCCAGAACCAGGAGTGGTTCGCCCTCCAAAAACACTATATGAAGAGTTATTGTCAAGAGAAAATGAGGTATTAAATCAACAATTCGACTATATATGCGACAGAGTCGTCAATTTTTTGCGGCCGGTATATTATGTTAGTAGGATTTCAACATTCGACGTTGCTTTTAATTGGTCTCTATTTGCGCCTTTAGGGACACCTTCCTATGAATTCGTTGAATCATTTATATCACGCAAAAGATTTTGTTATACCCTGGTCGGAAATTTCCTTATCAAAAAGGTGAAATATGATACTTACTTTATGGACGAAAACAGCGAAGAGTACCGAAAATTTTATCACCAAATTGAGCTGAGAAGGCAGAGGTATGAAGATCAGTATGAGGTGGATAAAACCTCTTTAGCGGATTTGTTGCATTAAGTATAAAATTCGTGCATGAAATATCCATTTTTTGTGCAGCTCAAATGACTGGGTTTAGTAGCGTCGTCGTAATTTTGCATGAGTCTCCTTTTCGCATTCTACCTCGACCCTTCTAAGCACCTCATCGTGGGTCCAATGCAGATTATTTTCAACCGCCTGCCACAAGCTCATGATGCGTTGCGGGGCCTCATTCTCTGATAGGCTTGCATGCCATACGCCATTTCAGCTGTTGGCTTGTCTTTGGAAAATGGAGATTTTTGTTCGAGAATTGAACGGCCCTGTATCCCTCGGCTGACTGTGTGTCAGCTTAGATATATATTGCGATTCGATCTTCAATAGGGTATAATTCCTCTTAATGGAGGGGCATTCTTTTAAATTATGTGTATCAGCCGCGGAGGTAAGACTCTTTGGATGAGGTCTTTCGTATGTTTAGAATTCGATTCCAAGCAAGTATAGTAACAAAAATATTATTGGAGATAGTGTATGTTGTATGAATTTTTTTCAAGAATGATTATACCTTGTGTATGTATTATGTCTTTTTGTGGTACTAGTGCCATTTCGCACGATGACTTGAATAGGCAATTGAATGATCCGCTAAACGAGGCAATTAGCGTAATGCAACCCTTTGGGAGTTCCATTCCAGGGCCACCTCATGAAAAATAGCCAGCCCAACCAAGACATTAGTGACAGTCTACGTTTTTTGAATGGCCTGTTCATTGTCAAAAAGAAGATTTAATTAGTAGTAAATTACGCTGCTCAAAAATTATGCAGCACTTGAATAGCTAGATTCCCTTGTTTTTTTCATGAGGTGGCCCTGAGTTCAATTCCATTGGGAGCGGGTACTACTTTGAATGATCAGCTCGCTTTGGGCTTGAACGATCAGGTGGATCCGGAACCTCTCGCAATTGACCCTGAATCTTTAGTACCATTGGCCACTTTGGCTTCAGTGAACCCCTCCACGCGATCGGGCCTATCAACATTGGGATCTTTCAAATCGTTTGAATTTATTCGTAATAATGCATCAAATAGCCCAGATGCTGAGGTATCAATAGTCATGCAGCAAAACATTGTGCCAAGTGAGCAATATCAACAGGGGATTCAATTCGAGCCGGATAGCGCGGAAGAAGACGCAAAATGTTGGAGTTTTGTCGCGATATGTGTTTTCGGTGTAGGATCTATTCTCGGTGTGACCGCATGGGTGATTTCTCTTGTCTATTAGATATACCCACTCCCTAAATGATTACGTTTTTTTTAGACGGTCAAACGCTTACTATTATTCATTTTCTGGCCCGCAATCTTTGGGGGCCCCGGTATATACTCAAACGCGATAAAACCATGGATTTCCGCGATGACAATAAAGACTAGTGTTTC
>JAISRQ010000066.1 GCA_031273545.1 Holosporales bacterium | reverse complement strand
GAAAGGTTTAATACCTTATTCAGTGATTCGGAAAATACGAGGAATGAACCGTGCCGAAAAGTTTTATGACAAGACATATTTCGGGGCGCCCAAAGATTGTGGGGAAGAATAGTAAATGTTTTACCTACTCAAAAAAACGCAATAATTTGGGGATTGAGCACATTCATATTTTTATTCGCGCGATTTCTTGTGCATTTATTGTGACGTCTCTGCCGGGTTTATACCCGCAAGTGAATGCCGGCGGAGGACGGGCACCTGTATTAAGGCCTACAGGGATTGGTGTAAATGGATCCCCGTCTATGGATTTCAAAGCAGAGCTCAAATGGCAAAGTATTCAGCGCCCATTTATTGAACAATACGTAAAACAGAAGCTCTCACAAACAACAGAGACCTTATTGATATTAATAAAAGAGGCGCAAAATAAAGATGATTTGTTTAGGATCGGAATATTGAGCTGTTTGTGGGAAAATAAATGCATTACCCAAATAGAGGTGGATACGCTATGGATGAAAAGTGGGGCGTTATTTTTTGATAACATTACAGCATACCTCGCAGGGAAGTTGGTCGGGGCACAAATATTGAAACTGTACAAAAAAATAGATGCGAACGATAGTGAAGTGTACAACACTAAAATCAACGACCAAACGCGTTCTTTTGGAACGACAAAAGGAAAGCAGAGTATAGTGGCTAGGCCATCTAATATAGCGACAGGACAACGCACTATCTCCAAGCAATTAAATAATCATTCTGCATTTCAATACACAACTGACGTAATATTGAAAAAAATAAAGATGCTATGTGGGGTTTTATATTGCAGCCTAGCAGATGACCCACAAAACCAGTACCTGCGCCGCATCATTACTATGGTCACGTCCGCACGCGCAATATCTTGTGTGAAAAGCTTACTTGATGATAAAAAATCCGTATACGTAGCGGAGTCATTCAAAATTGCGGTGTCCTCAGAATTCGCCCTCAAGTGGCTGGATGCGTACGTAACGAGCGAAAAAGGGCGCAACATAGTAGAACAAAAGCTGATGACGCTTTCGGCTGAGACGCTAATTTTAGCAGGGCAGCGCGCACTCAACGGAGACAACGCGTACCCCAAGGCCCTAGCCGCATACACGCTCGCAGCAACGAAGGGCGCATCCAAAGAATCGGGATTGAATGAGCTTGTTAATTTTTTGATAAACAACAGGCAAACTCAGGCGTTTGAGCCGTTTTTAGTAAAATAGCCTGGATACCCCAACCTTCCTTATCTTTCGCACCGCGCCGCTGCAATTTCTTAGCTTCCCGAGCTTTACTACATTTTCTTCCCGTTCTGTTTTTCTCATTTTTCTTGCAGACCACACCTATTTATCATGTATTTCCTCTTCTATGGATTATTCTTCTCTTTCAATGTTCTCATCAATACATCAGTTGGCTCCTTGGTGTAGTCAAATAAGCGCACGTTTTCTATTTTCAACTCTCTTACGGCTTCACCAATAATTTCCTCAAAAACATATGGCTCAAAGACCTTATGTTTTCCATCGTCAACTGTTATATCGACTTTGTACGGTGCATATTCCTTTTGAACTTCATTCTGAGTAGTTATAGCCTCAGCCTTATTTGTTTTTGCACAAAATTTGTAACGACCATGTCCAAATACGTACGGTTCCCCCACCTCGCGTCTAATCGCATTTTCATTTTGATAGTCAACAAGAACGGTAATTTTCCCTGGAGGCGTATGAATAGGCACTACACCATACATGACCAACATATCATTAGGGTCATCATGAGCACAAATTTCTCTAGCAATCTCCCTGTGCACGGCGTCGTCAAAACTTTTGGCCCACGTTCGATTGTCGTTATTTATGAAACGTGCCAGCTTGGGTGCAGCGTTCCCTGATTGGCAGCATGCGTATACTTTTTCTCTCACATTAGCGTTCAGTAGTGGAACAAGTCGAGCCGATAATAGCTTGTTACTAAGATAAGCTCCAGTTGATGATCCAGCTAGGTCTAGCATACAGTTTACTAGAATAAAGTCGTAAGCATGACTTAATTCATGAACAACTGAACATGCCAATATTTTAAACCCTCTAGCAATTAACTTATCAGACCAATCTAATTCAGCTCCTTTTGCGACGTTTATCATGAGTGCCCTTATCTCATTTATTGTATTCCTATCCACAGGAGCACAGTCTTTATCTGCGATAGCAAATGAAGACAAGTCTATTCCGTCCATATAGTTGACGCTAATATATAGCTCTCCAAAAGCACACTGAGTAGCGTTTCCTTTGCTTACAACTATTTTGGCTTTACTTGCATCGTTCACCCCATCTATGAACTTTATATCCAACGGATTACCTTTAACAAATGACAGTAATTTCAGTAACAGCAGGCTCTCTATCCTTTTTAACCCAGTATCTGTTTTTAACATTTCTGTTAAGATCCTATCAAAGAACTGTTTGAAAGGATCGTTCACGTTTTTTTCTTTTTCTTCCGTCTTTGGTGCGCCATCCTCGTTCACGATTTTATCAACTTGATATCTTTCGGGAATATCGAATAAATGTTTTTTTGCTAAAGCACACAATTTTTTACGATCACTTTCTCCATCAAAATATTGTTCTATTTCTTTTAACGTATCTTCATGCTCCTTGCCGCAAGGTGTATAATCCAGTGTATTTTTCTTGAGTTTGTTGTAGTAGTCCTTTATATTACTATAGGAGATGTCTATAGTCATTACGTTACCTGTCGAATCAGGACTATAACCAAGTTTCTCTGCTAATATTTTCAGTCTTTTTGAAATATCTTCAAGATTAGTTAAAGTAGCGGTAGTTCTATCATTAGACTTACAAATGTTCAAACACTTATAAACACTTTCGTTCTTGTACTTCCCTTCTTTTGTGATTGAAATGCCGTCCGAATTATTTACACCACCTGTTCCTTCAACAAATTTTATAACTTTTTCAGCAGTTTCTTTATCTAACCCGACATCACTATTTCCCAGCATGTGTGATGCTAAAAATACTGAAAATATTGCGCATACGCATTTGTTCATTTTTCAACTCCTTCCTTCTACCTTAATTAGATTTAACCTGTATTCATTGTAGTAAAGAAAGCTTAATAAAGTATTTAATCAGTAAATTCACGAATATGTAGAGTCTAGTCTCTGATTTACTAGGGTTTTCATTAAAAATGGCTGATTGCATAGGTTGGAAATGCCGAAAAGGGATTCCCTCAGAATTACATTGAGCAGTGATTAAGAGCAAAAATAAAATTTAGTAAAAAAGTATAGGACCGTTTTTGAATTTGTTAGCATTAAAAACTGATTCGAATGAAAATCGGAACAGCATCGGCTCACTTTTATATGCTGGGTAGATTACGCCTAAAAAAACCATCTCTGCCACAAGACGAAAAAAACAGCCACTAAAAGTGGCCGTCACAAACTATTTCAAATACGACAATAACCTTTCGACCAAAGACGAAGCCTCCGGATGCATGTTTTCCGATCTTTTGCAAGATACCTCTATCACTCCTCGATGGCAGTAATAATAGGCAGGATAAAGACACGGTTCGACCAAGTAACGTAATTCTGTAGGTTTGTTACTCGTCGTCAGTATCTCGTAGTAACGATCGCAAAAAGCTATTTCGTCACTTTTCGGAATATGATAAGCCAACTCTGAATTGTCGAGTTTCATGACACGTCGAAAAGTATTCCGAGACATAATAAAACTCGAGGAGAAGCTCCGTCCTTCAATCTTAACTATTTTGGCCAAATTTCTTCTAACTTGCGTACTTTTTTCTGGGTCAGCCACAAATTTATCTGGATCGAGCTCTCCTTCGTAAATCGATATCCCGGCAAGAACGGAGTCCGCTTCTTTCTCTAGTGCTTCGTCATCAATGACAGGTCGCGCAGCGAACGCATTGTTCAAGACACAAAGCCCACTTAAAAACAACAATTTTCTAATATCTAACATCATCTATCTCCTTTACGTTATAGTCTAAAAAAACTAACAAATTTATCACCCCCACAACGCGGTCATCGTACCAAAAGATTAATGTTTTGTGCAATAAATATCTTAATATCTACGATCATGAAAAACACAACAACCCACGCTTTAGTAGTTTTTCCTCCCATCCGCCCACCAAGCTCTGTAGTAGTTTATTCTCGACCCACTTCCCGAATGATTGTATATATCGGGGCTTCCAAAAATTGCAGGACAGAAAATGAAGAATCGTAAACATTTAACTGCCTCAAAAACCCTCAATTATTTGAGTCAGCATACTTTTTCGCTCAACAAACGCTTATTATTTTTCAATTGTAGGTTCGCAATCATTGGAACGCGCCTTTAATCTAAAAATTGGAATATGCCTTTAATCTAAAAAATTGGGAGAATATTAATCCTATTCACGGACAGCGAGATTAATTACAATTTATATATGGTAAAAGAGGTCAAAGTTTTCGTCGTGCAACTATACCAAAATTTCCAAAGATTGCGGCCCCTGGTGCGTGGGTATAAACCAAAAAGAGAATAAAATGAAGAAAAATCGTTACATCAACAAAGAAACGTTTCGCGCGGTTTACAGGGCTCTCAAGAACAAGTCTAGACTGCGGTCCACAAAGATTGCGGGCCAGAAAGCAAAAGATCTCAAGTGTTTGTTTGTTCAAAAAGTCCGTAGTCTTTTAGGGAGTGGGTCGACAGTGGAGTTGCGCAATCAATTGGCGAACCTACACTCAGCAGATATTGCGGATTTGTATGAAGATTTAAGCCGCGCATATAGAAAGAAATTACTTCACGCTGTTCCTGATATGATAGACGCTAACGTGCTCTTGCACTTGGAAAAGCCCTATAAATCCGACGTAATAGAACTTCTTGGCGCTGACCACTTTATGCCGTCGCTTCGTTCTCTTGCGCATGAGGATCTATTCGAACTAATAAAGTCCTTGGAACCACAACATCAAATGTGCTTTATGGTAATTCACAACGCGCGTAAAGATGCCTTGGAATTGTGGGATAAGTACGTGGAAGATTCCGTTGGGCGAAGCATGTCTCTGGATTTTCTGTTGATTCCTCAGTCCTGGACCGTAGAAAACGCAATCTCATATATAAAATCGCTGAACGAGTTATCTGCAAGCTGTGTGGAGGTTTTTACCGTGAATGATTCATTGAACCCTGTTGGCGTGATTCCTCTTGCAACGCTAATTACTGCCGATAAACAAGAGTTAGTAAAAGACATCGCTAACTACGACATAATTACTGTTAATGCCAATCTAGATAAGGAAAAAGCATATGTATTATTCAGCAAATACCATTCTCTTGTTCTTCCAGTTGTAGAAAATTCTGGAAAAATGGTGGGGGTCCTAAGAGCAGACGACATCCTCAAAATTGCAGAAGAGGAAGCAACTGAAGATTACATGAAATTGGGGGGATTATCTGAATGGAAGGTGAATAGCCCGCTTTGGTATACGTGCTTTACAAGGCTAAGATGGCTGTCTGTGTCGATCTTAAATGCTTTGTTTTCGCCGTGCATAATATATTTATTTCAGGATTCCATCCAGCAAGTGATAAGTTTGGCAACATTGATGCCGATTGTTGGGTCCATAGGTGGGAATGTTGGCGTACAAACTGTTAGCGTCGTCATAAAAGCTTTTTCATCCGAACAACTTCGCGAACAAAGATTCTTTAAAATTATTCTGAAAGAAGCCGCGGTTGGTAGCATTAACGGGCTTGCAATAGGCATATTTCTTGGCACAATGGCGGGTTTTTGGTTCAAAAGCGCAACTCTAGGGGCTGTTCTGGCCGCGGCCACGTTCTCGTGCTCTACCTGGGCAGCTGTTAGCGGAGCGTTGCTTCCAATCGTGTTCGACAAGCTTGGGTTCGATGCTTCGCTCAGCTCTGGCCCTTTAGTCACTACAATTACGGACGTTTCCGGATTTGTTATATTTTTAGGGTTGGCTACGCTATTTATGATGTGATCTTAGTAGACTATTCTCATAAGTTTGATCCCCAGGGGGAGGGGAGGGGGGTAACCCCTTCGAACCTACCGCGCGGATTCCTTGAACATAACTCGCTCCCTATGTTCGCTTTGCTTCCCTATATTAAAGCTGTCCACAGAGCGCAGATAACCCATCACCCTGGTCCACACTTCGCACTGCTGCCTCTCTTCTTCTTTGAGTTCACCTTTTCGCTGAAGCTCTGCATCGCACAACTCGCAATACTTATGTTCCCCAGCTAAATACCCGTGTTTAGGACAAATCGAAAACGTCGGCGTAATCGTGATATACGGCAAACGGAACATCGTCGTCGCCTTTCTCACAAGGTTCTTACACGCCTCTGCAGACGAAATGCGCTCCCCCATATACAAATGCAGCACAGTCCCTCCCGTATACTTCATCTGAAGCGGTGCCTGGTGGGTCAGTGCCTCAAACGGATCATCCGTGTACCCGACCGGAAGCTGCGACGAATTCGTATAATACGGCGCACTCTTTGTTCCTGCCTGCAAAATCTCCGGAAAGCGCTTCTGATCCTCCTTGGCAAAACGGTATGTCGTCCCCTCTGCAGGAGTTGCCTCTAGGTTATACAAATGTCCCGTTTGCTCTTGGAACAAAACCAAGTTGTCTCGCATGCGGTCCAGCAAACGCAACGCCATCTGGGTTCCATATTCGTCCGTAATATCGTGCTCCCCTTTTGTGAAATTGCGGATCATTTCATTTACGCCGTTCACGCCAATTGTAGAAAAGTGATTTCGCAACGTTCCCAAATAACGCTTTGTAAACGGATACAACCCCTCATCAATATGGTGTGTAACTATTTTTCTTTTTATTTCGAGGCTTTGTTTTGCTAGCTCCATTAGTTCGTCTAAGCGTTTCAACAACCCTTCCTCGTTTCCCGCATATACGTACCCAAGTCGTGCTGCGTTTATCGTCACAATCCCAAGAGAGCCAGTCTGCTCAGCTGAACCGAATAAACTGTTCCCTCGCTTTAACAACTCACGCAAGTCAAGCTGCAAACGACAGCACATGGACCGTATCATTCCTGGGTCCAAATCCGAATTCACGAAATTTTGGAAATAAGGCAGCCCATACTTTGCTGTCATTTCAAACAACCTATCCGCATTCTCGCTATCCCAAATAAAGTCTTTGGTGATGTTATATGTCGGAATCGGGAACGTAAACACTCTCCCACGTGCATCTCCTTTGGTCATTACCTCCATGTATGCCCGGTTAATCATATCCATTTCCTTTTGGAGATCCCCGTACGCGAAGTCCATAACCTTCCCAGCAATTACAGGATGCTTCTTCTGCAAATCCGCTGGGCACACCCAATCAAACGTCAAGTTAGTGAAGGGACACTGTGACCCCCACCGTGACGGAACATTTAAGTTATAGATGAATTCTTGCATATTCTGCAGCAACTCTTCGTACGAGACATTATCTATGCGAATAAATGGAGCCAAGTATGTATCAAATGAACTAAAGGCTTGCGCGCCCGCCCACTCGTTCTGTAGCGTCCCCAGGAAGTTCACCATTTGGCCCATAGCACTAGATAAATGTTTCGGCGGGTTCGACTCAACCTTTCCCGGCACGCCATTAAACCCTTCCTCCAGCACCATTCTAAGCGACCACCCCGCACAATACCCGGACAGCATATCCAGATCATGAATCTGAAAGTCGGCCTCACGGTGTGCCTTAGCGACCAGCTCTGGGTACACCTCATTTAGCCAGTAGTTCGCAACGACTTTTCCTGACAAGTTTAAGATCATCCCGCCAAGTGAATACCCCTGATTTGCATTTGCATGAACTCGCCAATCTAGCTGTTCCAGGTATTCGTTTACTGACTGGACAACGTCCATCACATTTTGTTTATCGCGACGCAATTTGCTGTGCTTTTCGCGATATACAATGTATGCACGCGCCGTCTTTATGTGGTTCGACGTAATTAACGCTTGCTCTACAATATCTTGTATCTCTTCGATAGAAACTCCGGATGGGTAGCTTCTGTGACGAAGTATCTTGCTTACCTGAGCTGTAATCAAGCGGGCCTCTTCTTCTCCGAATTCGCCTGTCTCCGCCCCAGCCTTTGCTATAGCAGCAACAATGCGCTCGCTGTCGAAGGAAACCCTTTGATGATTTCGCTTTACGACTTCAGGCATAGTTGCGCTAACTGGCCTTATCGGTAAGTTTATTACGCAACCATTTGTGACATGCTCATTATTCAACTTTGTATTCTCCATGCGCTTCACCTAATTCAGAGGAACCCTACAATCATTATAGGTGATTCGCCCCGGAGTTATTAATAGTTTTTTAACAAAACTTTGTCCCAGTCGGATAAGATTTTCCTTGATAATCTTGCACTTGGCTCAGTTGTTACCTTTCACGGTTGTGTAGTATTGCATATTTCGTGATGTCCAAAAAAGTGTTTTGCGCTCCCCAAAGACTATGTTTTTTGCTGCCATTCGGCTTTTCTTTTTTTTGCATTTTTTCATTAGCCGGCCCGCGCTCGTTCTGTGCTAGTTCTACTGATGTTTGACAATCTTTATAAATTCTGCATACTAGAGTAGGGAGTTAGTTTGATTTTTTCAGAGAAAGTACGTGCCGACAACTTTGCCTCAAAAAGAGATTATTCGATTAGATCATGTCGGACTGCAGTATTCGGACGATCGCTTCGTTTTTTATGACATAAATCACAGCATATCCGCCGGAGAGTTTTATTTCTTGACTGGAAAGAGCGGTGTAGGTAAGACGTCGTTTTTGAAAATACTGTACAAGGGGGTGCAGCCTTCCCTTGGGCATGTGCACGTTTTTGGGTACAACCTTAGTGCGCTAAGCCGGTCTGACCTGCCAGTGTTTCGTCAGCATATCGGCTTAATTTTTCAGGATTGCCGCTTGATTCCTACGCTGTCCATTGTGGATAATGTGGCGTTATCTATACACATAGGCGGGAGTCAATATCGGCGCTCTTGTTCTTATGCAAAAGAGTTGCTTGATTGGGTCGGACTGGGAGAGTACCTGAATTCGTTTCCGGATGCGCTCTCCGATGGACAGAAACAACGCGTCGCAATAGCTAGGGCAGGTGTAAAGCGT
>JAISRQ010000029.1 GCA_031273545.1 Holosporales bacterium | reverse complement strand
AATTTCGTCGCTTAATCTGTGCTCATCATCCTCCGTGATCTCTCCACTTTTCTCACTTTTCTTTATCCAGTCCATTGCATCTCTACGGACGTTTCGGACAGCTACCCTAGACTCCTCCGCATACTTTGCTGCGACTTTCGTTAGCTCTTGACGGCGTTCTTCTGTCAAAGACGGCATAGGCACACGAATGGTCTGCCCATCCGTCGAAGGGTTCAGCCCAAGGTCCGAATCACGAATAGCCTTCTCCACAGCCTTTGCTGCGCCTTTATCCCACACCTGCACAACAAGTGTACGCGCATCCGGAGCTGTTACCGTACCAACTTGCTGAATGGGAACGACTGCTCCGTACATCTCAACCCTTATTGGGTCCAGGAGCCCTACCGATGCTCTGTTTGTGCGGATTCCTTGGAATTCCTGACCTAGTGCATCAACCGAGGCGTGCATTCTAGCATCGAAATTAGCTAATCTTGGGTCGACTTGATCTTTAGACATAAAACCTTCCTAGTGCTCTTTCAAACTATAATCATGTTACCTCATTGCGTCCATTGCGCATACAGAAACTGTTTTTTTGTAGGAAGTTTTTTTACCATTGCTTTGCGGTCACAGTGCTATCCTCACTTTGCAACCACAGTATTATCAACATAGTTTGTCGTGCAGGATGTTTGCCCTTTTGACTTTCCGCCCTGATCAAACGCGAAAACGGTATTACTTCTTCGGCATGCAGTAAACCGCGCAATGCTCCAATCCAAATATGCATGCATTCCTGCCCAATGACAAATCTCAAAACGCAGCTGTTGTAGTGGCTGAATCGCATCATTAACCCGCGATAGCCTCACAATAGTCACCCCTGTCGTTATATCTCCTGCTGCAATCCATTTGTTGATATTGTGATTATGCTTGCCGTTTTGCATAACCAAGAACACATCCGAATGCCACAAGGTTCCTGACGTATACAAGTGATTACTTGAATCCCCCTTCACATGACGGGACGATTCGCAATACCACCCAAACAACTCAATGTGTTTTTCGTAGCCTTTAAGTGTGGATTGGCCATCAGATTGCTCAATAAGAACCATCCAATCAGGAACCCTTACACCAGTTGTGTCCTCCTCAAATCCATCCGTTCGCTTTACAACAGGAATCAACACCCCGTTCGCGCCAGGGCATTCCAACAGCTCGTATTGGTCTAGGAATGTAGTTTGGTCAATAGGCATTACGTTTATCCCCCTATTTTTTGCGTTCCGAGTTCTGCATTAGTTGTGCTCGCCGCATTCCCCGCAGAAGTCCCATTTTGCGCAAAGACTGCAGTTTTTTCGACTCGTTCAATTGCTCGAATAAATAAAACTACGTAGTCTAATATCTGTCTAAATTGTGTTATATAGCAAACATTAAATGTCCTTTCTTCAAGTTGAGTTAATTTATTAGCTATCCAGCCCCAGCGTTCAATCGTCACGATCGGAATCATCGTTCCGTTGTTCATATATTGCTCAAGTATTGGCGAATAAGTCGCATTTTGTATAATAACCACTAAATCAGAAAACCGTGTTGCCGCATTTGCAATCAATTGGTTTACAGAGTGCCCGACCGTCTCGCGAACGGTGTCATACGAAAAACTATACAATTCCGCACTGTTCGGAATTGTGTCAGCCGCATCTATTGTTTTTCCTTTTCCGAGTATGTCTCCTATTTTTATTGTCCACTCTTGTGTCGCCTTAGAAATTCCAGACAATTCATTATTCTTCTTTGTCCTAACAACAGGCAACTTCATGGTGCTACGACCAGGCAATCTTATTGTTCTAGAATCGTAAACAGCCATCTTCCCCTAAAGTTTTTCTAATGTATTAACAGTTTTACACTTAATGATCACACTTTTTTCAATATGGATCAACCGGTTTAGCGCAATAAACTTGTCATATGAAGACATGTTCCTTTATTATTGTGCATCGTGTTGCATTTTCTTTGTTTTTAGAACATTTCTATAATGCTCTATCAGATATTTACTCCGTGTGATTAGGTTGCTGCAGGGCATTGTGTCTAATTGTGTTATTCCTTTATTTACTTGGAGGTATTTCATTGATACCATAGGCCATCGTCTTTTGCAGACTTAGGGCAGTCGATCATGAGAACACTTAGAAAAACAACGTCAATCATGAAGATATTTGGAAAATTAACATTGGTAACGCTAGAGACTTGTTGTTTGGCACACGTTTGTCATTCTAACAGGGAATACATCCGCAAGGGAGAGAGAGTCCTGGAAATCAAAGATGGTGACTCAATTAGCAGGATTCCACACGCCATAATGGATTCAGATGATATTGTTTACTGTCCTCCTGTTATGGTGTCGAATTGCCTGTATTATAGGTCAACAGGTGATATTAAAATTCACGTGCATCAACTTTCTACCGAAGGTGTTCGCTTTTACTCAGCAGGGGACATGACTTTCGCCGTGGATGAATTTGAAAGCACGTTGCATAAAGATAGTGTTCGCCCAGTGTTTGAAGCAGAGACACTTGTACTTCATGTCAATCGCGCTTTATTTGAATGCGCAATAATAAAGGCGAACACGATAGAATTAAACCTTTGCGGAGAAGATGCATGTATTAAGTTTACCTCAAAAGGCAATATGCATACTTGGATTTGTGCAAACAGGATCAACATAGTAGGAAATGGATGTGTGGATTTTAGCGGCGCAATGTGTCTAGGAGAAGGCTTCAGTCGTGACGATGCGAACGTGCGTTTATTTACGCCATCTGAATATTTCGATACGCAGATATTCGAATGTTTACTTAATAATATTTTTTATAATGAAGAGCAATAGGATGTAGTTTTGTTGAACTGTAGTACTCCCCAGTATTGCGGACAAAAAACTGAACAGTCGTAAACGTTTGCTCGTACAAAAAATTCGCAATATTTTGTGGCATGGGTACACGGAGCTCTCTGATGATTGTGGATCAGAATGTGAAGAGGATGCAAACGTTTGTTCGTCCAAGGTGTACATGATATCATGAGGACAATTCCAGATATGTGTTAATATCACGCATGTTTTTGTATGCAGTGACAGCCCGTGCCAAACAAAAAGCAAAACATAAAATTAGAGCAACTTGTATATGAAGCGCTAAAGACCTACTTTGAGCAACATGAAGGGGTGCTTCCTCCACCTGGACTGTATGATCGCGTTATGGCCGAAGTTGAGCGCCCCCTTCTGTTTCTCACGTTACAACTTGTTGACGGCAACCAAAGAAAAGCTGCCAGCATCCTTGGACTTAGTCGTAATACGTTAAGAAAAAAGATGACGGACCTCATACAACTTGGAGATAGAGCGGATAGACTAAAGAAGCTAGCTACATCTATTTGATGAAAAACGTGATTTTGTTCAGTACTTTACAAGTGCATTTCTTATTCGTTTGTATTAAATTTTACAGAAATTATAAAAATAGCATATTGATCGATAATTTATTAGTATCAGTGAATGTCGTCTCTCGTGAAAAACGGCAGGCGCTTGAAGCGGCGTAAGTTTGTACATTTGGCTAATGTTTTATTTTAGACATAGTCCATTGTGCTGTACTTACAATTTTAATACAATGTAGCATTATATGCTTAGAATGGGAGAACGGTTATGTTCGATGTTGAACAAAAAATCCCTATGACCGCCAGAGGTTATGAATTACTAAAGTCTGAATTGGCGAACCTCGTAGATGTTGAGCGCCCAGACGTTGTACAGGCAATATCTGAAGCGCGTAGTCACGGTGATTTATCAGAAAATGCAGAGTACCACGCGGCCAAGGAACGTCAATCCTTTATAGAAAAACGGATTGCCGAACTAGAAGAAAAGGTGTCTCGAGCACAAATCATAGACGTACTGTCAATTTCCGGAAGTGATGTGAAATTCGGAGCAACGGTCTGGTTAGTTGATAACGAGACAAATGAGCCCGTTCGCTACCAAATAGTAGGAAGCGATGAAGCTGACGTAAAGCTTGGGTTGTTGTCGATTACTTCGCCGTTGGCCAGGGCGTTAATTGGCAAGCAAGTGGGTGATGAGATTGACGTGTCTATCCCAAGCGGTGTTCGTTCTTACAGTATCGAAAAAATAAAATACGTATAGTGGTTTATTTATACGGAAATCATGCTTGCTTAGCTGCGCTTGCAAACCCTGATCGCGTTATTGAGGAGGTTTGGTGCACCGAAAGCATGGCTCAGAAGATTGATTCGCTTGGATTGGCTGCGCGCAAGGGAACGCGCAGGCGTCATGTCGTAGATAAGAGAGCGTTGGATGCCTTGGTTGATGGACCACATCAGGGTGTTGTGGTTAAGGCTCAACCGTTGCAAACTGATCCCATAGACATATTACACGACACAGACGCCAGGATCGTTGTCGTACTAGATCAAGTGACAGACCCTCAAAATGTGGGAAGTATACTGCGCTTGTGTAGGGTTTTTGGCGTTGGTGCTTTGGTTACTACTCATGCTCATTCTCCGAAAGAAACTGGCACCATGGCGAAAATTGCGTCAGGGGCGCTGGAAGTAATCCCGAGGTGCGTTGTGTCGAATCTAGCGGAGGGAATTCGTTCACTGAAGTCGTTTGGGTTTTGGTGCCTGGGGCTGGCAGAAGGGGCGCCACAGTCGATCTGTGAGGTAGACCTTTCGGGAAAAATTGCCCTAATTATGGGGAGCGAAGGCGCGGGTATGAGGAAGCTAACAAAGGATTTGTGCGATTTCAATGCGTACATACCTTCTTCTCCTGAGTTTTCTACGTTAAACGTGACAATGGCAACAGCGGTTTCGTTGTATGAAGTTTTTTGCGCGGAAGGGAAGCCGACGCGACAGAAATAATAATTCGCTAGGATGCCATATGTGATGTACATGCAACTATGTACTTCTAAATAGTTCTGTAAAATATCGGTTGTGTCAAAAAAAATGTGCTTTTGGCAAGACTATTTTAACCCAGAAGGGTTTCAAAAGTGGATTTTTTGGCATATAATCAATTATAGGTTGCGAGGTGAGTTTTTTAATATAGACTGGCATACCATAGCGAACACAGGAAAGGGAGGAAAAGGCAACTCGTTGCTCTCCTACAGTCCTAGTGATAGGGTCTATACATTTTATAAGTGCTGCGTTGATTAATGTTGGTATATAAAGATGAACATAAATGTACATATTGGAAAAAAATTACAAGAGCGAAGAAAAAAAGCTAATTTGACATTAGAACAGCTAAGTAACGTCCTTCATGTGACTTATCAGCAAGTTCAAAAGTACGAAAGTGGAAAAAATAAAATTCCAATAGATAAATTATATGATTGCGCGTGTTTATTTCAGTTGCCGATTCAGTATTTCTTTGATGGAGCGGATATTTTACAAGAGTCATCAGAAACCCCGATTGACGGAATATATTTGCCTCCAACGAATGGTTACCACCTTAACTTGCTTTTGGCGGAAAGCAACCCTGAGGATGAGTACCTTATTCGCAAAGTGCTTATTGAATTAGATAGCGAAATAAAAATATTTTGTGTTCACAATGATGTTCAAGTCATTAATTTCTTGAAAACTGCAAATCCATTTTTTCCTAAGCCTGATCTTATTTTTTTAGATGCAAATATATCGAAGAAAAACGATCACGCCCTTATTTCTGAAATGAAACGATGTAAGTGTCTTCAAGATACTCCTATTGTGATTATGGCGAATAGTATTTGTCGAGACGACCTGGTTCGAGTTTACAAAAACGGTGCAGTAAGCTTCCTTTGTAAATCGCCCTTGCATGATAAAATGAAAAGGGATTTGTCTATATGCATCCAATATTGGGGGAATATCGCCATATTGCCTAGCATTACGTGGAATACTCGGTCTAAAGGGATGGTCGACTCAGAGTGAAAGTTTTCTTCAAATTGTATACTTGCCTAGATGATTGCGGGCCAGAAATGGAATAATCACAAGAGTTTGTTTTCCTGGCTAAAAAGCCTGCAATCTTTTAGGAAGAGGCTACCCCGAAAATGAATATGGCGAAGGCAGTCTTTTATTCCCACAAAAAGCTACATTTCTTATGGAGAGTAGGAACCCTACTCGTCCACGATAACCCCCCTCCTGCTCAAATTCATCAAAACTGTGGACCAAGATATATTCGCTCCACCTATATTTATACCAACTAGTTCACTCAGAGAACCAATCCACTCTGGCAAAACACTTATATTCGTGCTCCCTAAGTCTAACCCTTTTAGGTTAACGCAGTTTGCTATTTGGTCTGGTATCTCTGAAATGTTGCGATTCATACCAAAATACAGATGTTCCAACTTGGTGAGACGTCCGATCTCTTCTGGTAATACTGAAATTTCATTATGACAAATATTCAAGC
>JAISRQ010000020.1 GCA_031273545.1 Holosporales bacterium | reverse complement strand
GGATACCGCCTAGTTATGATTTTTGAAACACATAACTAGGTTAAAAACTGCCCGATCCCGTATGAATCACACTTTATAAGCACTCCTAGTTATGAATTTCCGGGAATCCAGGATTTAAGTGGGTCAAGATGATTATTTTAGGGATCGAAACAACTAAATACAGTCTGTAAGCGGGTTTATAGGGTATACTTCATTTGGCCAGTATAAAGCGGGTGGCCAATAATAGCAAATCCCGATATAAATTGGCTTGTTTATATTGGCCTACTTAAAAGAGCCTTTAACGCCATGTGAATTGGGATAGACAGCGGGTTTATAAAATCAAGAATATTCCTTAACTCCGTTTTTTGCCCCTTGGACCCCTTTCAGTACAATTTTACGACTCGGCAAGGTTCTGCACTTGCTCCAGAGACAAGCCAGAGGTTTTAGCAATGATCTCGGGATCAATATCTTCGGCGAGGAGACGCTGCGCCATTTCAATTTTCCCTTTTTTTATCCCCACTTGTTCACCCTGAAAATATGACCCTCGCATCCTGGCAATCTCGTCCATACGGGCCTTTTCTCTGGCGTCGTAGATGAGCCTGGTCTTTTGGTCGGAGGAGAGTTTTTTGAGAATATCTACGGTCTTTTTGAGAGTGGGACTTTTTGTGGCAAGCATTTCATATTCCTCCAGTCGCTCAGCTTTCATTAGCCGGAGCCAATCTAATAGCCTATCATCCGGTTTCTTCCGGCCTGTTACCTCCGGCAACTTAGTCAGCTCCAGAGTGTGGACCTCGATCACGTCGGTGAACTGGATTTTGTTGTATGGATCATAGAGGCGAAAAATGTGGTGATAGGCATTGCTATCTGCCAGCAACTCGACATCGAGAATCACGATGGTGATTGCTTGCCGAACATCCTCATAGCTTTGCCCCGATGAGATTTGAGAGGTCAAATTTTTACAGGTGTAGAAAGTGATGCGCTCTGGCATGTGAACCTGCTGGTAAAGCTGTATTTCAATGTCTATCCGTCTCCCGCTGGCCGTAAGTACCCTCACATCAAGGATGCCCAGCTTATCTTCCGGGTAATCTTTCTCCAACTGCGGGTTAAGGACAACAACTTCCTCGAACTGCTCTTCTGGAGTGTTAAGAGCCGCTGCGAGAAAAGAGCGTAGGACATCTTCATTGCGCTGATCGCCAAACACTATCTTGAAAATTATGTCACTCTTTAGTGGGAGTATATTTTGTTTGATTTCAGGGAAGGTGTTGATTTTCCTCTTCCGTCCTCTTTGAGCCAAGGCTCATCACCGCCATATCGTGATAGATTTGTTTACCAAGATTATATCGTATTTAGGAATCTAAAAAGTAGACTAAATAAATCACAAAGATATAAAAGTTTCATTTACGCATTCCTCTAAGAAATGGGTTTATTCCCTTATTACTGTACTCTTGCATTAGGTCGGTTATTTTTTTATGGAGATCATCTGATTTAGACAAGATTTCTTTTATTGCACTCTCACAATCGCTTCGCGGCGTATTTTCAGGGAGAGGGTGCCCCAGAGAATAGAGTGTTTTTCTCAGTTCTGACGTACCAAAGTCATCTATGGATCCTTCCCTAATGGAGGTGAATATATTAATCGTGTTTTTTGAGCGTTCCATGTCATCGTAGGGGAGGCTTGTCCCTCCATAATCTTCAGTCAAAGTTTTAAGCAAGTAGCCAGTTGGTGAACCAACTCGTTTATTATTTTTTGACGCATACGCCATATTGAAAGCAACATTAAAAAGCCCTCTGTTTTTGTAAATTTGGGCAACTATATCAATGATTTTTGGTGATATATCTTTACATGAATAACCATAGAAAGTGATAATGTCTACAAGAATACGAATGTCGGAGGATTTTATGTTACTTAGAGCTAGTAACGATTCGTTACTGATATTTGAAGTTGTATTTGTTGTTGTTTTTATGTCATTTAAAATACTACTACTACTATACGCTGGTAACGGATCGTTACTAGAACGATCCTGAAACTGCCGCATTTTTTCAGCCTCTTTAATTAGTGAGCTTATGTCCATAAATATTCCTTTTGGTGTTGTCTTGACGGAAAATAGAGTATTCTCGCGAATACTATCTAAAGTACGTGAAATGCGAGGTTTAGAGTATCCAAGATGTTTTTGTACTTGGGAATACGTAACAAATAAAATAGCCCGCTGTTGAGTAGTAAATGCCCAATAAAATAGCATTGACGCCGAGGCATTATCTTTGGCTAATAGCGCGTAAATGCCGGTATTAAGAATGGCGAACAATAACTCTTTTTTAATTGGTTCGCCATAAATAGGTGTTAGAGAAACAAGTAATGATGTGTTACTAGGTAACGTTTCGGTTGGTAACGAATGATTACTAGGTAACGATGTGTTAGGTAACGATATGTTATTTGTCCACATATCGTTACATAGTAATGAATTGTTACCTGGTTCTGTTTCGTTGACGTTCACATCGTTACTAGGTAACGAATCTTTACCGATTATTTCGTTACATGGTAACGCATCGTTACTCGTTATATCGTTACTAGGTAACGATACGTTACATGACAGGGTATTGCCATTATTACTTGGTATTGATATATTAGATGGTAACGCGTCGTTATTTGGTAACGATTCGTTACTAGATGATATTACATCACTGCGAAATTTGCTATTTTTCTTGGGCTGAGCTTCGACAATATTTTCCACATCCTCGTCAGCCGGTTCAATGCGCCTCGAAATTAAAGTGATTCCATTTATGTTACTAATTTTTGATGTAGATACAGGTAGTGGTTCATTGGCAGTTATTGATATATTACTCGATAATGTATCGTTACTAGTCAATATCACATTAGTGGCGGTTCCTTTTTTTCCCGCGATTTGTTCTTCTTCAATATTTCCCATGCCACACGCCTGAAGTATGGTATTCCTCATACGGCTAGCAAGTTGCGCTCTACCGAGGGCTGCGTCGTTGTCAACTCTCTTTGTACTCATCGTCTATACCCTTTAGGAAGTGATTTTATTAGTAATTGCAACCAATTCTCGGTACGGTCTTTCAGTTTTGACTCTCATCTCACATAATAGTTTGGATTGGTCCCATGCTTTGCCATAAAGGGCGGAACGATGGATTTCACCGAGAAAATTGTTCGGGAACATCATTTTAATTTCTTCATTCCATTCTTTTTGGCTCTTAAATTGAGCTTGGAACATGGAAGTAAATACACCCAAAATTTTTAGCACGGGATTTACTTCTTGATAAAAGGCAATCCTTTCAACTAATTGCGCTACTCCCCAGACAGCGAGTCGTTCGGGTTGGATAGGAACTAAAATATCTTCTGATGCCATAAATGCGTTCATCGTGAAAAAACCAATATCAGGTGGGCAGTCAATTAAACAATAATCATAATTATTTTCGTGGTTTTTTAGAAAATCTCGAAGCCTGATGCCTATATTCGGGATAACCGCAATTTCAGTAAGGCTTCCACCAAGTGTGTATCCACCTGGAACTAAGTCGAGTCGGCTATTGCCGCTAGCAATCCTTGTCGAGTGGATGATATTAACTTCAGGACGTGGTTCTTTGCCAAATAGCATAGTGATTGTCTTATCTTCGTTCATCGCGGGATCAAGGAAGTATGTAGTTGCGCTGCATTGTGGGTCAGCATCAACGAGCAAAACTTTTTTCTTCTTTTGGGTTGTTAAAATACCTGCGATATTTACACAGGTTGTCGTTTTGCCAACTCCACCTTTTTGATTAGCAAAGCAAATAGTGCGCACTTATCATACCCCCATTTTATTCAGTACCCTAGCGCATTTGATGTACTAATAATAAATAGTAAAATAGACTATAAAGATGAGTATGTCAATAGTTTGCTATTCGAGATTTGATTTTTTGAAATTTGTTGATGCTTATTTTAAAATAATAGAGAGATTGAAATTTGGAGGGAATTACCGTTCCGCGTTGTCGTAAAAAGATATAAAAAAGAATGGTTTATCCACATTTGAGTCTGTGACTGGCTTCACCACTCGTAAAACCATTACAAACAAGACCGTGTGGGACTATGCCGTCCCCCACACCCCCTAGCTCCCGCACCAGAAACATGTGCGGGCTGTTTTTGAATCAGCAATATTCTCCGCATTGGCAAGTTGGAACCTTTAAGGCATGAGCGGCAAGGTTATTTTAGTGGGCAAATCGATGAAAGGAATCGGCTCATAGGGTTGACAGTTACGACAATGAAATTTACAATGTTTCTACAAAGTAGAAACAAGGAGGGGCCGTCATGGAAGGCACAATACAAAAATGGGGAAACAGCAATGCCATCCGTTTACCCAAAACCATCCTCAGCACAGCAAATCTGAAAGAAAACGACAAAGTGCAGATTATCATGCGACAGGACGAGATAGTTATCAGGAAAGCCCAAAAAACACATAAGACGTGGGCTGAACGCTTCGAGGGGTATACAGGAACGTATGAAGCGGGAGAATTTGATATGTCGGCTGTCGGGGAGGAAAGATTTTGGGAAAATGAATAAATACGAGCCAAAGCAGGGCGATATTGTAAGAATGAACTTTGACCCGCAAGCAGGGCATGAGCAGGCAGGAATGCGTCCTGCGATTATTGTAAACAACAACGGTTCGATGAAATACATGAGTACTCGCGCGATGGTATGTCCCATCACCAATATAGATAAGGGCTTCCCTATTCATGTCCGCCTTGACGGCAGGACGAAAACAACGGGTGTCGTGCTGTGCGATCAAGCAAAGATATTAGACTTAAAAGCACGGAAAGCTGTGTATGTCGAAACTCTGCCAAAAGATATTTTGGAAGAAATCGTAGATATTATCATAGGCATGGTGGATATTGATTAGGGATTTATGATTGATGGTGGAGCGAAAATACGACAAACGCAAAAAGAAGTCCATTTTGGACTTCGTGAGAAGAGTATTCAGGGTGCAGGACGACGATATGAGCCCAGGTATAAAGGAGGAGTGGAGAATG
>JAISRQ010000005.1 GCA_031273545.1 Holosporales bacterium | reverse complement strand
CGGAAGCAAAGCTAAACGGAGTCAGGGCGTAGATTTGGGAGGGACGTTGCGTGTTGGTTTGTACCCGTGCGAGCTGGCGGCTGGGTCTATTGCGCAGCGGGCGTACGGGGAGGCGCGCGTAAGTGAGCGGCATAGGCACCGGTATGAGTTTAATGCGCCACAGTTTGGGGAGCGTGCGAGTGAGATTGGGATTACGGTAAGTGGGCTGTCACCTGATGGGGCGCTGACGGAAATAATCGAGCGAAGAGACCATCCGTGGTTCGTGGCAGTTCAGTTTCATCCAGAGTTTAAATCTCGGCCGCTGAAGGGGCATCCGTTGTTTGTGTCATTTGTAAAGGGTGCTGTGGAATATAGGGCTGCGCAAACGACGAAGGCGGCGTGATATGAAAGGCGTCGTGACCCTGCTTGGTTAGTTTGTCCTATTTTACTATTTGTTCCTCGTTAAGTTGATTTTTGGCTCCGTGCACGTTATATAATATGTACGATGCTACACAGGCGATGTGCCTGTGGATCTATGAAAAAGGAGCTATTTCTGTGAACTACAATAATATTAGATATCTAATTTTCCCTTGCATTTTGTCTGGAATATTTTTGAGTACAGGTTTCTCTAGCCAGCCTAAAGCCTCAGCAACTGAGTCACATGCAAGCCCTGGAGCTACACGTTCTATGGCAATAGATGACCTTCGCAAGCTAGCGCTTAGCGGAGACGCGGTTGGACAAGCCGGATATGCAGAACGCTTAATTTCTGGATGTGGCGTACAGGAGAACCCGAGTGAGGCTGCAAAATTTTTTAAATTAGCTGCAGATCAGGGAAATGAGTTGGGATTGATTTCTTATGGGATGTGCTTAAGCGAGGGGTTGGGCGTAGAAAAAGATGTCGTTGAGTCTAATAAGTACTTAAAATTAGCTGCAGACAAAGGAAGCGTTCGCGGGCAAGTCGCTTATGGAATTAGCTTGGCAAGCGGGATAGGCGTGACTAAGAATGAAACAGAGGCGGCTAGGTATTTTAAGTTAGCTGCGGATCAGGGAGACGTGTTTGGATGTCTGTGCTACAACAAACTACGACCGCCAACGGGCAGAGACCAGCAGGGATAGAACTCCTCAAAAGGGTTTTTCTTGCTAATCCGCAATCTCATTTGGGGGGATGAGGGGCGGTTCATTGCAGCTCAAGACCAACTTGAAATAGCCGACAAAGAAGGCAGATAAAGTAAAAGTCCATAATCTTATTGCGTGTATGCTTAGTACGGATTCTAAAATGGTTGTGGACTTTTTTTTGGGGAGAGTAATCGCTTGCGGTTATTTATCTTCTTGTTCAAACCCTTTGGACCCCCCGTATGGGGGGTTCTTTTACAACTAGATCAACCTAAGAACTCGCGCCTTGAACCTTATCGATTGCTCCCTTGTGTCCCGCATTCGCAGCTCGCAAGTACCAAGAAGCCGCTTCCCCCGGATCAGCCGTTATTCCTGATCCAGATTCAAGGAACCGCGCGTAACAGTACATCCCAGTTGGGTCACCTTGATCCGCAGCCATTTTGCAATACCTCACGGCTAAAGCCAGATCAATCGGCACTCCTATCCCTAATTCGCAACAATGCGCATAATTAATCTGTCCCCGAGTATGACCTTGGTCAGCAGCCTTTTTGTAATGTTCTGCCGCCAACTGAGTATCAACCGGAACTCCTCTTCCTAGTTCGCAACACAATCCATAATCAAACTGTCCGTTGTCATGGCCTTGGTCAGCAGCTCTTTTGTAGTATTCCGCCGCCGCGGTGACGTCATTCCTCATTTTGCAACAAGTGCCGTAACACCATTGCCCATTAGGATCACCTTGGTCAGCAGCCTTTTTGTAATATTCCCTAGCTAAATCAGTATCTAAAGGAACTATGTTTTTTAATCCTATGTTGCAATATGTTCCATAACACAACTGTCCTTGCGCATTCCCTTGGTCAGCGGCAAGTTTTATGTATCTTACGCCTTCAGCAGGGTCTACCGGAATTCCGATTCCCTGCCATGAACACTGCGCATACTTGAGTTGCGCAATTTCATCGCCTTGGTCAGCAGCAAGCTTTATGTACTTTGCTCCTTCAGTTTTGTTTTGCTCGACACCGATGCCTCCAAGTAAACAGTTTCCATAGTCGATTTGTGCCGCAGCATAACCTTGATCTGCCGCGAGCTTTATGTATCTTGCGCCTTCAACAGGGTCTTCATTTACACCGATTCCATTTACCAAGCAGCGTCCGTAACTGTTTTGAGCAACAGCATGTCCCCCCTCAGCAGCAAGCCTTATATACTCCGCACCGTCTACTGGATCGACGTCTACGCCTATTCCTTCTATCAAGCTTTGTCCATAATTGTATAGTGCAAATAGATTACCTTGATCTGCCGCTAGCTTGTAATAATCCGCAGCACCAGCAAGATCAATGGGGACGCCTATCCCACGCTCAAGAATTCCAGCATACTGAACGCAATCGTTTGGATACCCTTCGTCTGCTCGCGATTTGTAGAATGCTGCAGCCTGAACTAAAGGACGCAGGTCAGCCTCTTGTTGCTCCTGTTGAGTTGGCTGATAATCCCGTTTGGCAATTACCGGGGATTCTCCTGAATAACACGTACCAATCCCTGCTGCGACAAAAAGAGAAGGATACGCCAAATATAGGACTTTACAACGTAAGCGATTTATCAATTTTGTATTCATACCCAAATCCAACACAATTACAACTACCCTCGTAAAGGATAGCTCCTTTGTAATTTATAAATCAAGGGCACCTGAGCGAACTGTTATCTACAGGGGTCCTAGAGATTGCGAATCTAAAACTGAAAAATTGCAAGCGTTTGTTTTGCAAAAAAGCTCGTAATCTTTGGGTAAGTGAGTATATACCGGGGCCCCCAAAGATTGCGGGCCAGAAAATGAAGAATCGTACGCGTTTGACTGCTCCAAAAACCCGTAATCATTTGGGGAGTGGGTATACATGGTTTGTTCGCTATAAATATGTTTTAAGTCACCACCCTATAATAATAAAATTGACTTTGGGTAGATTGAACAGCAACTCTGAAGTATAATTAAGCAAAGACGTTGATTGGTGATTGCAATGAAAGAAGACGTTATCGAGAGTGGAAACGCGACAAAATCCTTTTTAGACCAGGCAAATATAAATAATGTAGCAATAGCGGAGATAATACTTATCGTTATTTTGTGTATTTGTGCTCGTATTTTTATCAAAAAGACTAAAAATCACTTTATTGCAAAAACGAGGAAAGCACAGAAGGAACAAAAAGTTAACGCCAGCACTGCGCAATTATTGCTGACAACTATTACGGTCTGTGAATCAATTGCGAAGATTCTTGTCTTAATTATTGGCGCATTGTCTTGCCTTGCTGCCGTGAATATTTCGGTTAGCCCTGTTGTATATGGCCTTGGGTTTATCAGCCTTGGTGTGTCTCTTGGCGCGCAAGATACGTTTACAGATATTTTCAGAGGCCTATTGACTTTGATTGAAGGCAAGGTGTCCCCGGGGGATTGTTTGTCGATTAATGGCCGAGTTGGGTACGTAGAGACGTTAACGATTCGACAGATTGTGCTTCGCCATTTTGACGGAAGCTTGGAATCTTTCCCTTATTCGAAAATCAGCACGATTCAAAACTTTTCTTTGGGCTATCACGTTATGGCGTGTAGTTATTGCATTGCGTCAGATTCGGATGTCGAAGAATTTGAGGAATTCACACGGGAGGTTCTTGAATCTATGCGAAGAGACAGGGTTTGGGGGGAGTTCTTGACGGAGGATACTCAGCCGCATCCAAGCTTGGAATTTGAATCCGTGTGGAATACCTGCATCAAAATCACGGTCAGGGTTCGTACAAAAATTGACCCTGAGGACGATTTTGCTAGCGAATTCAATCTTAGGATGTTACGCAAGCTTCAAAACACAAAAATGTTGCGTGTAGTGAAGTGAGAGCGCAGTGGGAATGGTAAAGCATGGGAATCTAAGAAATATAGGGAAACTGTGCGAAGCTGAGAAAAAACAACGCGAAGCTGCAGGAAAACATAGAGCATAGGAGCAGGGTGCAATGCAAAGCATGGCGTTGCTTTGCCCATGATAATTTTGGTAGTCTCGCAGTATCGCGGTATGTAAAGAATGATCCTCATGAAACGTTCAGCAGGCAGAAAAGACAACGAACTTCGCCCCCTTTTTCTTGGGCCTGGTTTTGTAAAAAATGCAATTGGTTCCTGTTTTGTTAAGTTCGGCGATACGCACGTTGTGTGTGCTGCGACGATTGATGAGAAGGTGCCTCCGTTTATCCGAAACACAGGAAGTGGATGGATTTCCGCCGAGTATGGCATGCTTCCATGTTCGTCAAACGAACGCATAGAAAGAGAAGCCGTAAAGGGAAAGCAATCCGGGCGAACCCAAGAGATTCAGCGGCTAATCGGGCGCGCATTACGAGCCGCTGTGGACCTGAGGCTACTTGGTGAGCGCCAAATCAAGATCGACTGCGACGTGATACAGGCTGACGGGGGTACGCGTACCGCCAGCATAACTGGAGGGTACGTAGCACTTGCGCAGGCGGTTCAGCACCTTTTGAAGCGACGCAAAATTGATAGGACCCCGATTATTCATCAGGTATCGGCGATCTCTTGTGGAATTGTTGGCGGGGAAGCTTTGCTTGACCTGGATTACTCTGAAGATTCGAATGCGGATGTTGATGCAAATTTTATCATGGATAGCGAGCTCAATATTATAGAGATTCAGATGACTGCGGAGAAAAATCCGTTTTCGCGGAACGATTTAGATAAACTTCTCGGGTTGGCTGAGAAAGGTATACAGGAGATTGCAGCAGCACAAAGTGCGTTGTTTTAAGTAAGAAAATGGGTGAAGGGGTTCTACGTATGAAAAAATTTAAGAGCGTAGTACGCTAATTTGGGGGGCGCGCTCATGAACTTTGCAACAACTTGTGAACGCGCATACCCACTTCCCCCAAAGGACGACGTGCGTTTGAAAGGAATCTAAGGTCAACACGGGTTTCCTTATTGGTTGAAGTCATGTATAATCAACACTTAGATGGCGGGTGTAGCTCAGTTGGTTAGAGCGCAAGATTGTGGCTCTTGAGGTCGTCGGTTCGAGACCGATCACTCGCCCCAAAGTGCCGGCTTAGCTCAGTTGGTAGAGCAACTGATTTGTAATCAGTAGGTCGAGGGTTCAAGTCCTTTAGCCGGCACCATCTAGAAGTTTAAGAACGAGTCTCCATTTTTTTGCGGGGGGCGATGGCTCCTCAGACCTTATGTTCCCTGCGGATTTTAGGTGTTCCTGGAATTTGCTAATTTTGTCTCCATAATCGTGTGATAGGCGATTTTTTCTTCAAATAGAAACTAATTCTCTCCGTAGCGGTAAATTTCAAAAGCTCTCCGTTTGATGCTCTGAAGGGGGCACTTCATTCGCATTTAATACGTAATTTGATAAAACTGAATTTCATCCAACAACAGATGATACTGCCAACAACAGAAAATTTTATAAGGACCACAGCCTTTTTGGTAATTGACTTTTCGCTGAGTCTACTGATATACTAGATGATATGAGTATTCTTTTTTTAGGACGAACAATGTTAAATATGACTATAGGTAATTTATCTAAGAAGCTATCAGGGGGACTGTTAGTCTGCTTGATGACCTCCGCGAACATGAATGCATCACACGAACAACGAAGTGGCGAACCACTCAAAGAAAAACGATTACTAAAGCCAAGTATAGATTCAGGGCGTGCATTAGTAGAAAAAGTAGACCTGGCTATGGATCTACGTAGCATCTTGAGGGAGAATATAGAACATTTTGAAAATTGGCAAGAGATGGATGAAGGATTACGTGATAGAGATATGCAATTGCACCTCCATCGAAAGTATGACTACGATTACACAAACGTTCCGACTTCTTCCATACACCGGTGGGCCCTGATCAATATGCATCTAAGTGAATACAAAAAAAATCCACAAAAGATAGAGGAAGCACACAAAGCAGCACGAATACTTACGTTGTGTGTTATTGCGTACGATGAATACTTTAGCTTTCGTGATGATCACGAGGGATGGAATGAATACGATCATGTACGCAGGAGCTTTTTAGGTGATGAATACGAGAGGATATATAATGAAATCAGGAACATTCATCTTGAATACAGTGAATACTATTCTCAGTACCAGAACTGTGTGGGAGGCTGCGGCAGTGCTCCGAATGATGAATTCGAGGAAGCAGCATATTGGGAGAGATTTGAACATGAGGAGAGGCTGGAGACACTTCTGTTTGACTACGGGGAATATTGGGACTACGACAGGGACTGGGATTTCCGTGTTGAGTGCGAAAAGAAAAGAGCATGGATGGAAGAAAATATGCCAAGGAAGGAATTTATAAAAGCGTTCCCTCTACGCCATGGATTAAAAGGATTAACATTAGCAGAAATAGATGGATTTGCTGACCGAATAGTTTGTTATTGAGACGTATTACACAGTGGATTTGTTCGAAAGTTGGGATAAGACGATGTGGCAACGCGGGCACTTATCTCACTTTTGTGTCCAAATTTTCAAGCAATCGCTCTATACCTAAACGTGATTAAATCATGGATTTTAGCAAGGATTGTAAAAATCAGTGTTCCATTGAAGTCGCTTTAGTTTTTGATTGCAACTAAAATCCGGTATTTGATCGCGTTTGAGTA
>JAISRQ010000148.1 GCA_031273545.1 Holosporales bacterium | reverse complement strand
AGTATGAGGCACCACTCTTTGTCCAGGAGACGATTGCACGGGATAATTTGTGTTTGATGGGAGAAAGTGGGGATTTTGAAGTAGATATATCGACGGTCCCAGATATTGAGGAGTGTTTAGAGGAAGATATAGACTATTGGCCTATATATAGGTACACTATACCCGAACTATATAGTCCATATTTTCCGATCCTAGGCTATACATCGATGTCTCAAAGTAGTCACTTTGCATCATTCATGCCGAATGATTACAACGATGGGCTCCCGCCTACGTGGCCTTATAATCCCACGTGGTTGCAATTGCAAAGGGATATATTTGGGGGACCCTTCGGAGACTGGTGTGCCTGGGCGCGGGAAAAGCGGATGCTCTAGTAATCTTAGGAAAAGGGGGATATACCGATCTTAAGTGGTTGCGATTGCAAAGAAATACATTGGGGTAATCCTTAAATTTCTGGTCCGTGTTTTTGGGGATTCCGACGTAGAGGGAAGTATTACAAAAATTCATATGGGTCAACGTCAACCGTCACGCTAACGGATGTTGACGAGCTTTTGGCCCATTGCTTTATTACACTCTGAAGATTGCTTCCTTTATCTGTTTTTATTAGTAATCGATATCGATATTGACCACGTAACTTAGCAATAGGCGCAGGCGCAGGTCCAAGTAATTGTGCTTTGGCCAGGGCTGCAGCCTCTTTTGTCGCCGGCGTCTTTGCTTGTTGGTCAGTTCCGTCTGTCCCTGCGCTGTTCACAATACCTGCGTCCGCCTTTTTAATCCTCCTCGCGCCGTCTCCTTCCGTTACTTCCTTTGCTCTTGCCATAATTGCCATGAAACTTTGGGCTAGCCGACGCGATTCCTTTTGTACATCAATCTCCGCCTCCCCAGAAACAATTACCGCAATCAGCATTTTAAAAGGAGGCATTCCGTGAGCTTTTCGGTCATCAAGTTCGTTTGCATAAAAAACATCCCGGTCATGATTCGCTAACGCCACCATCAACGGGTTTTCTGGCGCATACGTCTGCAAAAACACTACCCCGCGCTTCTTTTCTCTTCCTGCTCGCCCTGAGACTTGGTCCAATAGCTGGTACGTTCTCTCGTTCGCGCGCAAATCGCACCCATTTATTCCTTGGTCTGCCTCGATCACGCCAACCACGGTTAAGTTCGGAAAATGGTGACCCTTTGCTAAAATTTGCGTTCCGAGGATAACGTCAACCTCATTTTCGAAAATCGACGTCATTGCCGTTTTCAACATTTTTTTTGATGAAATAGTATCGCTTGAGACGACCAAGCACCTCGCCTCAGGAAACTGGCACTTGATCGCTTCTAGCACTCGCTCTGTCCCTACCCCAAGGGCAATGCGCGACTCAGGTGAACTGCACTCTGGGCAAACGTCAGCACGAGACTGCCTATTGCCACAATGATGACACATCAAGCAATTCGGGGATTTATGCTCAATTAAGTTAACGTCGCACATCGAACACTTCCACCTGTAACCGCAACTTTTGCACAAGGACAAAGGAGCATACCCGCGCTGATTTACGAAAATGAGGATTTGTTCCTTTTTTTCAAGCGCGCTGTGCATAGCCTCTGATAATGGCGTAGATATGATGGGGCGCCCGCGTTCCTGGCGCATATCCACGATGCAAACCGACGGCATAGCTGCATCCGCATATCGTGACGCAAGTGTCGCGACCCCAAACCTTCCGGACCGAACGTTCAGCACAGTCTCTAAAGATGGCGTTGCAGAGGCGAGAATTACGGGAATACCTTCGATTCGCCCGCAGGCAATTGCCATGTCGCGCGCGTTGTAGTGCCCTTGCTCGTTTTGCTTGTACGATGAATCATGCTCTTCATCCACAATAATTGTTGCCAAATTTACAAAAGGCAAAAATAGAGCAGACCTCGCGCCAATAACAATGGCCCGCTCGCCTGCAATTATTTTTGTCCAAATTTTGAGCTTTTGGGCTTTTGTTGTGCTGGAGTGCCAAACGTGCGGCTTAAAGTTAAAGTATTTTTCGAACCTATTTATTAGTGCGGTCGTTAAAGCTATTTCAGGAAGTAAAATTAATATTTGTGCATTACTTGATTGTTGAAGTCTTCGCTTTATTGCAGCAAAGTAAACTTCTGTCTTTCCGCTTCCGGTTACGCCGTCAATTAAGTCAACGGAAAAATCTTTTCTTGAGAGCAATTGGTCGACAGCACGTTGTTGGAACGTGTTTAGTGCTATTGGCGTTAATGAAATTGGGGCGACCTTAGCGTTTGATGTGGGCAACGATTCAGATGACTTGATCAACTCTTCCGCTGAAAATGGAATCATCATTTTTAGCGCCATCCCCATGAGGATGAGGTTATACGCAGAAAACCATTTTAAAAAGTTCAAATTATTTTCTGATAACACATACGGAAGAACGTGGGACACACATTTAACACCAAAATTTATGTCTTTTTTTTTATCAAATACGGAGACAACTATGCCTACAACTGGGCGGTTACGCAGAGGTACTATTACAAGCTGCCCAATGGATAGGAGAGGGGAAGAAGGAAAATTTGGAGAATTGGGTGTATTTAGCGTAGAAGACGATCCTGAAGTGTCGGAAGAATAAATGGCGGACGCAGCAGCCTGCCCGGGACGCAGCAATTTTATGTCGTCCGTTTTATAGGTCAGTTCTTGGTCAAAACCCGTCGCTACTATTACACCACAATACAAAAAGACTCCAAACTTAGTACAGTCGTAATACACCTATAGTTATTTATAGCACATTTTAAGACCTTGTGCATACAGCAAAGTAAAATTGATGGAATATCTTTATTCGCTCTTTTTACTGATCTTTGTTTCAGATGTCGTGTGAACCGCACCGCATCGCAAAACAAAATGGGGTAATTCTCAGGCATTGTCTTCGGGACTACTAATGGATGCGGACAGCAAACAAAAAAATCGAAGCGTTTGTTCTGCTTAACAGGCAGCAAGTCTTTTGGGGATGGTGTTCAATCCCAGTCGTTTATTACACGTACTAGGTGACGACAAACATCAAGGAAAGGTCTATTTTTAACGTTTCTATATTCTGGGGTCGCTATCAACCTTCGAAGGATATTAGATGCTTCTTGAGTTTTGTTTGTCGCGAACAATGGCGAGCAAAAGATATCAGCCAAACGTCCTGGCAGTAAGAGAGCACGAACGTCTGACAAAGATTTTTCTGCCGAATATGGAATAAGTTCATGTCGTCTGAGATTCGCAATGTTCGCATCAAATATATCCAGAGTTGAAAGATAACCACCAAAAGGCGTGTACATGGGCGAGTCCAAAAGCGCTTCGTGAACTTGCTCGGGTGTGCGTAGTGTCATTGCATCTCTATTCACTATTTCCTCACTACACACTGTGCTAGCCAAGCAAGTAAACACGACTCCCACTTGGTTACTCAAATACTCTGTAATCGCACTAAACATTGTTTTTCCTACAAAAAATGGCACATGGACAAACCTTAGCGATAAATCAAAAAGGAATCAACCTCAAATTTGTGTTGATATTTCAATCTTTTAACATTAAATGAAAAAGCAGACATTCTCCTAAGTACAAAAAAATCAAAATTGTGATTGTAACTATGCTGCATTTGTAGTGGATTTATAGAGCCTTCACGTATTATTAACTTTTTTTCAATACTATTTAAATGCGGCCTTATAACTAGAGGATAGATTTTGAGTAATACATGGAAAACATATTTTTCGAGTTTTAGCTGCATTTTGATTGTATTAACAGGTGCAGTGTCACTTAATGCCTCTTCCGAATTAGAGGAAAGGGTTCGTAACAGAACAAATATTCTCACATCCACACTGCAAAGTTGGCGTCAGCGAGACGATGAGAGAAAAGCTCGTATGAAAAACGAAGACACGCTAAACGAGGTAAATAATGAGGATTTGAACGAATTAGTTGAAAAAACTGATGCAGATGTTCGGAAAGGGAGGCGTGCGTCTCGTTCAAGGGCATCTAAGTTTTTTGAACCAGCGTCCTTGTTGGAGTCCGCAATTCAATCGTATCAGGAAGAGGATGTCGACAAAGAAGGCGTCGACTCGGAATCAACCGCCAATGCGACGCAATCAGCCACGGATTTAGCCTCAGTAGCTTCGAAGCAAACAGACTCAATTTTGGCGGACGCCCCTGCAGATTCGGCACTCCTCGCATCAGATGCGGATGCAGCGACGGCGGCTCTCTCGGAGGATGGCGCAGCTACCCACTCATCATCTGCCCACGGCGCGCGCGTAAAGAAACGTAACGCTGCCAAGCAGTTAGTGTTGAACTCCCTCCAAGAAATGACGAACGTAGAGCTAACAATTCAGGAATTATTGTGTGCACGCGATAATGTGCTTGCTGTGGAGGATTCTGACCCTGCGCCCATACCTGCTATTCCCGAATATGTGCCTGTAAGGTCGTCATCGCCAAGAAAAAATGCGGCGAAAGCTAAGCCATCAAGCCAGCTTGCAGCCTCTAAGCCAATAACTGTTGTAAAAGAAAGGGAGCGCCCGCTTGCAACTGATGTCGCACGCAAAAATACAGCTATTAGCGAATTAACAACAGAAAATATGGACTTACTTGCGAATACAATAAAAGGCGAACTTAGTGGTCAATCTTTTTCAGACGAAACCATCATCGCTCAAGTATTAAACAAATTTATCCAACAACTAGGGAACGTAAATCTAGTATTAAAGGATCATTCACTGACGAGTCATGTGGATGAATTATTCAAATACTTATTGGCGCAAATAAAAATATTTTTTCCGACTACGCAGATTCAAGAAGAGCCATCATTCGAAGCTTTTTATCATAAATGGAAAAATTTAATTGAACGCGAAAAAAATAAACGGCAAGCACCAATTGTCCATTCACGCACGAATACTCATCCCGAAGGAGTAGAGCGAGGAGGTGTTAATCCGAATTCGTCAGATAAAGTGGTGCGCCCTAGTCGTGATCAATTAGAGCGCAGTGCTTCCGATGGAGATCTTTTTTTTGATCGAGCAAGGCCTTCGTGGGGGGAGTATGAGGTGATGCACTCAAGGAATCAAGCTACATCTGCAGACACGGCACGCCAACAGTCTTTACCACCGTTATCTACGCATTCCGAAGGGGTTGCATTTAGACCAGAAGATCGTTTGTTTATCCCTGGGCGCGGGCACCTAGAAAACAAAAAATTTATTGATCGAACTCCCGTAACCACGGCAGGAAATAGTCGTATTAATAATGCACAAAGGGCGTCGCGAAACTTTGCAAACGGGACCCCAATTACGAGCGGGGCTAACGTGAAATCTGAGGCATTACAGCAATCTCTAGGTCGCAACGGGGTTGTGTATGACGGGGGCTTACAAGTTCGCCGAGGGGACGTAAGGATGAATGAGGATGTTGCGCGAAACGATAGTAGGGTTAGGCAAAATCAAAACACGGAATTAGAACAAGTCAACGAGGTAGATGAGGAGGGAAATGTATTAGATGCGGCAATGGAGGAGGCTTCTGGTCCTTCTGAGTCAAACGTTGAGGCATCTGCATATTCAGGAGAGGAATCCAATTTGGAACTTGATCCTAAGAAGAAACGCAAGCTAGAAGGGTTGGAGGAAACGCAAAGCGAGGACTTTTCTTCAGGAGAGGTGTCCAATACATCATTCAACGTGTCGCCGTTTTCTGAACCTGAATACGCAAACGTTGCATTCTTTGGGTGATTTCAGTTTTAAAATGCGTGCGGACTTTTTGTAATACATTTGGTCTGCACCAGCTACACCCGACCACTCTAAGTGGTCGCAGCTCTACAATATCGTGGCCTAACCTCACCTTGCGTGGCCCCACCTTTGTAACAGTTGTTTGACGACGACATCTCCATATTCTTCTGCAACCATGAATGCTGTTTTTCCTTCGTTATTCTTGATATTCACGTCCACGTTTTCCTCTTTCAAAAGCACGTTCACAATAGCAGGAGAAAAGGCCGCCGCTAATATCAATGCAGTATTTCCGTCCTCATCTTGAAGATTAACGTCTATTTTGCCTTTTTTTGCCTTTTTTCCCTTAATCAAAAGCAATTTTACGATTTCGAGGCTTTCCTGGCAGTTGTATCCTTCACATACGCGAATTAACGGAGTCTTCTGAAACGTGTCTCTAACGTTCGGGTCTATATCATCAATTTCCAAAAGCCATTTGACCATTTTCTTGTACCCAGCCAAACATGCATAACACAATAACGGACGTCCATGCGCTACATTTGAATCGTCCACCAACGCATCTGCCATGTTTATATCGTATCCAAAAGTATTCATCATTAATGTTGCAATTTCTGGATTTCTGCTTATTTGAAATGCAAGTTTATTATGAAAGGACTCAGGGTCTAGGTCTATTTCAGGCCGCGCCAATAACATCTTCACAATATGTGTCAACCCCAAAGAACAGGAATATGTCAGGGCCGTACTGTCAAAATCTGTTCTGCTCAAATTGATATCTACATTATCTAATGACAGTAAAAATTTAATTAGCTCCAAATCTTTACTGGGTTCCAATGAAGGTGGCTCAAAAACTGAAGAATCACAATAATATGGTTGGGTTACGCGTTCCCAGTCACTTAGGTAGAGGCTATCACACGCCAACATAAGTGGGGTTGCGCATTCAAACGCTCCTCCTCTTTTGTTAACATCTATTCCGGGGTCCTTCGCTAACAAGAGTTTTGCGATTTCTATTCCCGTTTTGCTATCCTCACAGGATTCACATATGTTTGCGAAACAAGGGCCAATTCGCACGTTTATATTCTTTTGTTTTAGTAATAGTTTTACTACATCTATATGTCCACAACACGCTCTAGCTAGTGCCGTCTCCCCATCTGTATTGGTTTTATTTATATCGATATTATAGTTATTCAGAAGATATTTAACTATTTCGATGTTGCCTCCGTTGTCAATACGTTCACTAGTTCCTCCGCAAGCGTTTAGGAATATTACTCCGTAATCGGTGTTTTTATTGATATTTTTTATTTTTATATGGGGTAATAATTTTCTAAATACTTCATAATTTTTACTTTTACAAGATTCTATTAATTCCTTTACTCCATATTCATTCGCGTTAAAATTTGGATGTTCCATAAGTAAATTGCATACTTCAGGAAATTTGCAATATAAGGCACGACAGAAGGCCACCGAGTCGATTGCGATGTCTTTTGATTGGAGTAGGGCCTTTATCACCTCAATGTCTGATTCATCATCCATGGAGTCGCAGGCGCACCATAATGCGGAATAGTAGTCATGTTCCACACAATTGATTAGTTCTGGACTTTTTTCTAACACTAATTTGACTATGTCAAGGTTCTTTCCTTTTACGGCGTACATAAGCGTTGTACAACCATCTTCGTCTTTTGCAGAAAAATCGGCATCTTCAAATAGCTTCACTATATCGAGATTTCCGCCTTGGCAGGCTAGAGCGAGAAGGATGTTTTTATCGGTTACGTCACGGTCCGGATGTTCTGCAGGAAGTATACTCATAGCCGCGTCTCTCTCTTGCCAAATTGGAAGGAGCTTTTTTACCATATCATAACGTCCACCAAGAATCGCACTCGTCAAGGCGGTATATTCATCTCGGCTCTTGTGGAATACATCAACATTATTAGCAAGCAAAAAATCAACTACGTTTTCGTATCCTAAATACGATGCGACCATTAACAAAGAACGACGGGAAGAATTGTCATCTACTTGATTTAATTGCCCGATCCCGTTTTCAAGCAAGCACTTTAATATATCAAGGTTTCCGTTTTTTAACGCAAAGAACAAGGCGTTTGGTTCCAGATAATTCTCTTGATCTTTATCCAAATCTGGGTGATTAAGTATCATTTTTACTAGATCGATTGAACCTATAAAAGCCGCCTCACACAGGATTGTTTTTTCATATACAGCCTCGTTTACGTCGATCTCACCTTTTTGCAAAAGCTCCGCCAACATAGCTGGGTCTCTAGGTGTTTGAGCTTTTTTGGGGTAATGATGATCTTCTGGTGTGCCGAAATAATAATCAAGACCGTCATAGTAGTACTTTAATGAATCGAATCTCATAATCCTTTCCCCTTTTTTTACTTAAAAATAAAATGTACAACTAATCGTATCAGATTACGTATCGGGGCCTCCAAAGATAGCGAACAATTTGAGCAGATCAAACGCGTGTTAACACAAAAAGCTCGTAATCTTTTGGGGAGTAAGTATATAGGGGCCTTCAAAGATAGCGGACAATTTGAGCAGATCAAACATTTGTTAACACAAAAAGTTTGTATTTTTTTTGCATGAATACACAAGGCCCCTAAGGATTGCGGACTATAAAAAGATTAGCATCCATAAATCGTTTCAGATAACGATAGAAGCGATTTCATCGCGCGACGATTCTGTTTGAATTGACGCATTTTCTCAAGTTCAAGCTTCTCATTCTCTGTTCGTTCTGCCTGAGTTTGCATCTTATTCGCTTGAAGTAGCACCTCTTCGTAGTCGTTGTTCCCGTCTCTAATATCCCAACCATCAGACGCAGGCGTGAGCGGCTCATCCGAGCTTCCAAACAAATCAGCATGACACCCATTCGTCCACACAAACGCCATCAACGTAAACGCTCCAAGCAAACTTCTACTCATCATTTATTTCTCCAATAAAAAAAACATACCACACAGGAAGTCTTCAATCCGTGCTGACCAAAATTCGAATAACGCGAGCATTTGTTCCTTCAAAAATCACATCCTTTGGAGCTTGGGAATACCCACTCTCTAAGTGATTGTGGCGTTTTTTGACAAACAAACGTTTACGGTCTTTCAATTTTTGTCCACAATCATTGGGGGACTCCAGCATGTAGCATAACATTACTAACACGGGTCAATTGTTATGAAAAATTACAAAAAAGTCAAAACCTTATTCCCCGATACCCCAAAGTTTGTGGACGATAGTTTGAGTAATCGCAACATTTTGTTCGTTATACAAACTCACATCCACTTTTGATAAATGTATAAAAACTCATTGACAAAATCATCCGAGGAGTGGGTATCACTACTCGTTAATAGAGCCATTCACATCTTTTGTCCCGACAATATGCACAAATGCTTCGTAATACTGTTCAACCTTTCGCGGAGCCAATGCTACCTTTTTCATGTCAACAATACTTGAGTTCATGCGGAACGTGGCTTCATAACAAGTCTCAACCTCAATGGATGATCCATCTATTAGTTGGCGAATTTGATTTGCAATATCCAACGCTTCAGCGCCATCTTTGCTATTACTCAAAACAGATATCTTTAGCGCCACAGACCCCATTCCAGGCATGCACCCTGTGCTCCACGACTCTTCCAGTTCCAAAAAAACAGCAGGCCATTTTTTCGGGGCAATATCCGGCTTCATCACGTATATGCTACTCGGCAACAAACCGTAGTCGTCCCCTATACGCTCGGAACAAATCAACTGCCTAATTGCAGATAAAATGCCAAAATCAACCATGTTCTCCCCCCATTTCTTCCCCTCTCTCTACGCATAAGGCTTCCCAAAAACGCCCAGACCTATCCGACATAGAAAACGGACAAACCAACTCGTATTCCTTATGCTTCCAGCGTAGCGCGTTTATTTTTATGTGTCGATCAGCTTCGCCACTTTTTTCACAGTCAAGCCTTGCCCGAATCAACACTTTAAACAGGGGCATTGCTGTATTATTCAGCGAAGTTAGCGGTTCACAGTTTTTGTACCAACGAACAGGCTCAATGTAAGCCCAAGACGGCACACTAAGAACTGCCTGTATTTTCATTTTCCCGTTGCTATCAGCAACACTATTAATTGATAGCAACAGTATGCGTTCATTCAAAACAGGAATGTTTACGATGCTCCTATTTCTTCGCGGACTAACGCTTCTAATCATATTATTCATAACATACCTTCTTTTTTAAAATAACAGACTCAATCCTATATGAATTTGATGAAAAACTCTATTTTTTTAAACAATAGATCTAAGCCTATATGGGTTCAGCAAAACGTTTACTTTAGGATTCATTCCCCAGCAAGACTCTTGTTTTTCGTACATATCAGCAACCACCATTAATATTGCTTGGCGAATAGGATCTGGGATATCCGATGACTTCTCTCCAAACCCAGCCTGGTAGACCACCTCAAACTTCTCTGCTGTTGACAAAAACAGCACTGACGGAATTGTTCTTTCCCACTCGACTATGTACCTCCTAATGGGGCGAACATCTATATCTCTATCGCCCCAAACTTCGTTCAAAGACAAAACCTTGGCTAAAGGCGGATATTGCAAGTTAATGCGCGAGTAGCCGCCTTTTACGGGGTCCGCAGTACTACGTTTCTTCCACACTTTTGTGAGCAAGCTTTGCCCTATATCCTGTTCGATGAGCTTCGTAGCTGCACCAATCAATAGCTTTATTTGATCGTCATCTTCTAAATGTTCAACTCGCAAATATTTTTTTGCTTTTTGTAGGCTTACCGCTAAAATCGGCGACGATTCAATTACGTTCAACATAATAAACTCCATGAAATAAAAAAAAGAATGTTTGCATCACTTATGATTTCCCTGTGTATCCAGTTCATATGGACACGTAAATGAATAATCGCAGGCGTTTGTTCATCTTCAATGTCCACAATCTTTTGGAGCGTGGATGTAATGCGCTGTGTTGGTTAAATTGTCCGTATGATTATTTAAAGTGGCATTTTCGGCGTCAAATCCGCTTAAATAAGCATGCAAACAGGTTCTGATTCGTTAGGTTACTTTTTCTTGCACGGATCGCGTTTCCTGCAACAAATTTGCCTTCCCCTTATATATTCAGACTATAAGACTTTGAGATATGGACGCAAACATTAAAATAGCCCAGTTGCAATATAAAAAGATACATGCCGCAAACGCTTGTTTCGCGCCAAAAATTAGGAAGCAATACCCTTTTGGTCTAAAATAGTTGTTGACATTGACGAAAGTATTTTGCTCGTTTCCCCTTGGCCATGCCGTGTCTCTGTTCTCGTGTCTCTTGCATTGTGTCGTTCTTCTCATTGATATATAGAGTAGTCTTCGTGTATACTATGGATAGTGATAAAATATATTGAGGATATCTGCTTGTGAGTGAAATGTTTAATAATAAGGGGATGTTGTTGTGTAGCTGCGTTTGGGTCATGAGCGGGTACTGCAGCAATGATGGAGTTGGTACCACCACTCCTAATGACCCAAATGCTGCGCTATCCTTAACTGCAACGCAGCAGCCTGACTATGCTCGACTTAGGGAATATGCCTTTCTTCATGACTATATGATTATTAGTACGGTGAATGATCTTAAAGGCATTTTAAGAGACGACTCAAAAATCAAACGTGCGTACATATGCAATGACGTTCCACTGTCTAATTCATATACAGGTGGCGGGTGGAGGAATCGCAATAAAATAGAATACATTGTAATAGAAGATGGCCAAAACAGAAGTAATATTCCATATTCATTTTTTTCAAATTGTAGAGAACTTAAAGACGTTGTTCTCCCAGATTGCATAGAAAAAATAGGTTCGTTTGCTTTCCGTGGCTGTACGTCTTTGGGGACCACAGAGCTTCCGAAGAATCTAATCTCCATAGGTTCGTTTGCTTTTAGTGACTGCGCTGCCTTCAATGTAGAAGCACTTCCGGATGGTCTAACTGAAATTGAGGAAGCCACTTTTAGTGGGTGTACTTCTTTGAACATAAAAAAGTTTCCAGCCTATCTGACTAGTATTGAAAAGTGGGGTTTTAATAGGTGTAAATCTTTGGCTCCAGACGCACTTCCGGATTGTATCTGCTATATTGGTCCGTTCGCCTTTGATAGTTGTACCTCATTGGATATAAAAACACTTCCGGCTTCCCTAGGATATATTGGAAGAGGTAGTTTTTTGGACTGTACTTCTTTAGCGATAGAAACGCTTCCGGATGGTTTATTCTTCATTGCGAAGCAAGCTTTTGAGGGGTGTAGTGCCCTTACAAAATTGAAGGTTCCTAGTAGTGTCGAAACTATTCAACATAGATCATTTATGAAATCAGGATTAACGATGTTGGATTTATCTGAGTGTAATAACCTTTATGTTTATGATGATTACGGTAACCCATATTGGTATGATGCAGTCTTTATGATTGATTGTCTTTTTGGTCTATACTATTGGCATGGAGATATACAACAACAGAGACGTGATAATATTCGTGATAATTGCGAAGTTCGTATGCCTAATGGTTTAGGAACGTGGAGGTTTAGTAGTCTTGACGGTGAATGGCATGTCCCGGAGCTTTAAAGCCGCCTGCGTGGTTGTTTGAAGTGACGTTTTGACCCGGGGATCCAAAAATTGCGGACCAGGAATTGAAGGATTGTGAGCGTTTGTTTCCCCAAAAAGTCCGTAACTTTTTTGTTTTTGGGTATAGGTAAATAAAATCCAAACGTATAGCAAATGTATCACGCAACATGTTATCATCCTCCATAGTTTGGCGTTTATGTGTTTGTTATATGAAGCCCTGCGTTATACCCACTTCTCAAATGAATGGAGGTTTTTGGCGGCAACAAAAGCTTGCGTTTACTGGTTTATTTCCCCGCGTTCATAGGGTCCGGTATGTTTCGTCGATTTATTACGTTGCGTGTTTATTTGTTTGTAGCAGTTGCACTGTATCCGTGCAGCAACAGGGGAGCTACCTACAAACTTTTGACTTAGCAGATATAAAAGTCGGAGTTGATACAAAAGAGACGATTGCCACGCGCTATGGTCAGCCTAACGTAACGTCTGTGTTCCCTGATAAAAACAATATTGTGCGCTGGTACTATGTTCAGAGGATCGTGTCGGAATCGCCTGTGCGTGGAAGGCGCACAAGCGTGAACATGAGCATCATGGTGGCTTTTAATGAGCGTGGAGCGGTGACAGATCGGAAGATTATTTCCGGCGAAACAAAGTTGCCAATTACGTCAAAAACGACGCCTGAACAAGGGTATAATACTACGTTTATTCACGAAACATTTGCTAATATCGGAAAATTTGGTCAAACCCAAATTTCGGAGTGAGCGTTTCAAAAGGCTATCAGTGTTATATAGCAGGATCCATGGTATTACGTAGTCAAATCTACAGTGTTACGTAGTCGTACTATAGTGTTATATAGTGAGGTCTGTTGCGTGATAAGGCAAGATCGCCATTTATACGAATAACGATAGTATCATGTACGACTGGCGGTAGTGTTATGTAGTAATCGTAGTGACGTTATCTAGTGTGATTGGAAGGGGATTGTACAGCAAAAACAATAGTGTTGTACAATTAAAACAAGTGCGTTACATAACTGTGCTTCATGTACTTTTATTTTAGGGAAGGTTTTATATGTCTAAAGGATTAATATTCGCGATATCCGCTCCCTCAGGGACAGGAAAAACAACAGTGTCCGAGCGTATAATTTGGTCTATTCCAAACGTTGTGCGCTCAGTCTCATTTAACACGCGTGAGAAGCGCCCAAGTGAAATCGATGGTGTGGACTATATTTTCATGTCAAACGAAGAATTTGACGTTCATGTGAAGAATGAAAACCTGATTGAATACACCGAAATATACAATGCACGGCGCGGTACCCCTAAGGCCCCGCTGTTGGCCAATCAACAAAACAACATAGACACAATTTGCGTAATTGAGTGGAATGGAACGAAATGCCTAAAGGAGCAGTTTGGAGGTACCGTCGTTTCTATTTATTTGTTTCCGCCATCAATAGATGTGTTGGCAGAGCGGCTAACCCTGCGAGGTCAAGATTCAAAAGAAAATATAAAGCTGAGAATGCAAAACGTCCATCAGGAAATGACACATGCAGCAGAGTAC
>JAISRQ010000070.1 GCA_031273545.1 Holosporales bacterium | reverse complement strand
GCAGATTCAACAAGATGTTTCACGTCGCAAAAAAACATCGGGCGAGAGCTACGCCTTATTTCGGTTAACCATTCCTTTGCGGTATAAGCTATTTGCTTTGTAAGGTCAGGCTCGAATTTCAATGCCGCAGCACAACCATTCCTTCTCAATTTTTGCAAAAATGCTAAAAAAGCTCCACCCGTACCCTCCGTTCGGCTCGTTCCATGTAATACCTCCAAAGCAGTCATGTTTCCTTCTTTCGCAAGTTTCACAAGTAACCTTATAAAATTCATTTGTTCTTCCGGTGAAACTTGTTGTAGAGCGAACTGGACACAGTTGTTATTCGCAGGTATCTCTTGAACAACTAAGTTTGACATTAACGCGATTAAAGATCTCTGTACCTCTGGTCTATCTATTACTGTAGACAGGCGTGTTGTAAAAAGTAATGCCTCAGGTTTTCCTTCATTCGCCAGTTGTATGAATGCTTCGCCCATTTTGTCCCATGCATCTACATAATAGTCGAGTCTTTTCCTGCAAATACTTACACAAATACGTGCCGCGTCCTTATCACCGGTACGGGCAATGTTTAATAACGAATCAAACACTTCTCTTCGCTCTTCGGTTGTCCCCGTTTCACTTCGCAGTATTCCAAAAAAAACCCTAAGTAGATCAAAATCGCCTGCCTTTGCGGATCTTGCTAATTCGCGGATAGAGCGTCCGCATAACGTAGTTTCTATTTCTTCTTGGAAAACCCTCGTACTAGCCGCATAAACAGGGTAACATCCACTGCAGCAAAGAATTGATCCCCACAACAACCCACTTCCTTTCACCCACTTGAACATCTGATTCATAATATTAGCTTCTTCTAATAACGCATGTAACGTCATTATTACAGCACAAACACTGCAACGCTGTCAAGCTACTCTTCTCCGCGAAACCCGTCGCACTTGGCAATTTTGATCAACGTAATCTGATTCCTTTGACGTTTCAACACGGTAAACCTAAACCCGTACAACATAAACACTTGGCCAACATCCGGGATCATCCGCACAGTGTTGATTAACAACCCTGCAATCGTCGCGGCAGCCTCATCTGGAAGGTCCCAATCGAACTCTCTGTTTAAGTCCCTGATGGTGACGGTCCCATCTGTCACAACGGAGTTATCCGGTTGAATCCGCATTCCGCGCACAGATATGTCGTGCTCATCGTCAATTTCGCCAACGATTTCCTCTAATATGTCCTCTAGCGTCACAATTCCAAGCCACGCTCCATATTCGTCAACCACCAAAGCAAAGTGTTCCTTTCGGGCTCGAAACATTTGCAACTGTTCAAGCAAATCTGTGCTATCCGGGATGAACCACGGTTTATTCGCTATTTCTTGGATGTTCACACCTTTTAGCTTGCCTGGAGAACGAACTTGCCGAACAAGCATCTTTACATTAACGATTCCAATTATGTTATCCAACGTTCCTTGCCACAAAGGTAAGCGAGAAAAAGGGGAGTCCAGCATTTGGTCGACTATCGACTCAATTGGGTCGTCAGCGTTAAGCATTGTAACATTTTTCCTGTGGATCATTATTTCTGAGACTTGCACAGATCGCAGGTCCAATATACTCTTCAACATTGACGTTTCTTGGTGAGAATCCTGATCTGGTCCGCGGTGCAGGTCGATCACGCCACGCAGCTCGTCTACGGACACATTTCCAGACTCGGAGTCGCTAACATTGACCCCAAAAACCTTAAGCATCCCGCGGGAAATCCACACGGTTATCCTAGCAAGAGGCTTACAAACTGTCAGTGTAAAATTCATTATATACACGGCCTTAAGGACTATCTTTTCAGAATCCTTTATTGCAAGTAACTTTGGCAAAACTTCCGCATACACAAGGATTAAACACGTCATTACAGTCGTTGCGTAAAACACACCTTCGCTTCCGAACCAGTCCTCAAATATGTGAGTTGCTAATGCGGTGGCGCCGGCGTTGAACGCCGTATTGCACGCCAACAATGTGTTTAGCATATAGCTGATTTGGTCTTTTAGCTTCTCGGCTAAGACTGTTCGCTTTGAGCCATTTTTAGCAAGCTGGTGGAGCTTTGCCTTTGAAGCAACGCTAATAGCCGTCTCGAATGCTGAGAAATAAGCCGCAGCAACAAGAAGGCACACAATCAATATAATAAATACAAAAATCACGAATTACTCGTCTTCCACGTGTCCATACCTAATTTCCTTGTAATCAGTTGTCTTACTTTGGACGTCCCTCACCCCAGGCTTAAATGCCTTCAACGGAAGGGGGTCCTCTACTGGAACACAGCTTCTTACACCTCGGATGCCTAAACGTTCTAAAGGCATACGATCGAATAAGATTAGAACAGATTTATTGTTTTGGCAAAATTGTCCTAGCCTTTGTTTTATTTTTCTCAAACTATCAAAATCATTACAACTCAAAAACGAACGATATTCTAGTAAGCATTTAACAAGTTGCCGGCGAGATACTTGAAAATTTTGTTGAGTTGAATCATTAAAGCCAGGTTTTTTACTATTCAAACTAAGAATGTAGTTGACATAATTCACTATTCTATTCCAGTGTTTTTCATTCGCAGAAATCCGGGCTAACTCTTCAAAAGATTTCTTTCTGGAGGGAGGAACTATGTTCGCCTTCAAATACCTACTACCATCTCTATTGTTGGATATATTTGTATTACTACTCACATCGGTAATTTTATTGCTAACATTCGAACTTATATTTATATGTTCTATCTTGGTTTGGGCCCCTTCAGATTTAACGGAAGTACCGTTTCCTTTAGGTGCGTCGCCTGTTGTTTTTCGCTCCCCCTCAGTCTTTGTATTGTCAATATTAGATTTTGTTTCCTCAGTTTTTGTGTTGTCAATATTAGATTTCGCACTCTCGCTTTTAGCTGAAGCACCTTCAATATTATTTTTCGCGTCACTAGTAATCGAAGAGGCAACTGTCGGATTGGCTCCAACAAGAGGGGACGTATCAACTATTGGTTTTGCACTATCATCAGGAGGAAGAGACTCGTCGGCATCGCTCTCGGAGTTGTTACCAGACTGGTCACCCTCCTGGCCACCAGATTTGCTCCCATCCTTACTGCCAAGCTGGGCCAAACCATCACTTTCCGAGTCATCATCCACCTCAGCTCCGCGATCATTCCCGCACGCAATCATTTGGACCGCGGCATAATAATCTTTCGCTGCACTTACTGCAAGGGGAGATACCCCTCCAAATACGCAAGTACTCAATATAATGATTCGCATAATGCATCCTCCTTGTATAAACCGTTCCAAACGCATCACTAGCACAACCAGGTAAATGCAAAACAAGCCCCCTGCACCCTACGCTCCGCGCCGCATAACTTCAGATAGCATCTTCAGCACCTTATGCCCCGCGCTAGCTCCTGTTGCAACATCATCCAACACTGCAGGCAATGGCTTATCGCTCCAGGACGATACCATTTTTATCAAATACGGGCCAGGGCTTTGTGGATCTACCTCAATTAGGTAATCTGCCAAATCCCCCACGGCCTTGTACGCGTCTTGGCGCCCTGCAATGGTCACCTCGTCATCTGATTGTTGTTGCTGCTGAGCATCCGAAGGTTGAATTATGTCGCCTTCTATCGTGTGACTCGCAATATCTTCCATAGTTAAGTTGCTTAAGTTGCTTAAATCTTGGTCAACATTTATTTGTTCTTGTCCTTCATTTGTCGTGATCGTAGTCAATGCATGGTCTGACGGCTGAACCTCTTTCGGCTCAGGTTTTTCTGCAGCTTTTACCACGCGTCCCTCTAACGAAAACTTACAAATCTGTGTAACGCACACTAATTGCTCGTGAAAACGTTTAAAGCTTGGACTAAACTGCCTACATTTATCCTGAAGAAACATCGAAAAGTCTGATGATTTTTTATATATTTCGTCAACAATCCCTGCCACATACATCACATCATTAACATTCGCTTGACGCACAAGCGACCTAAAGCGCTTTAGTGTAATTTGCCCTGAGCTCTCGGCCTCTTGCATCTTCGCTTCACTTGCCCCAGAACGCCTTGCTACGAGGTCAAAATTCTGGGCAGTTAGCCACATAGACAAATCCAAAGGCTGTTGAATAAAGCCGTTAGAGGGCGCAATTGGCATAAAAAGCGAGCATTCCGTCATTTTTTCCACGAACCAATCCAGGACGCGGATCCTGTGCTCCAAATCATCGTCGATTTCCGGGTAACAAATTTCCCAGCAGTGTTCGCAAAATTGATGCGCCAGTTCAATAGACTCGTGCAATCCGTTCCACCGTTCAAGATGGCACTCAGCCTCGCATAGCCAGCCTACGATTTGCAGGTCTTTTGAACTTTCCTCTAATGCGCTAGAACAAAGTTTGTGAACCTCCGCCCAATCTGCTTTTTTTAAGTCTCGCTTCCACACACCCCTGGACAACGAAGAGTCTTCCTCAAAACGCGCGTCCTTTATCTTGTCGTAAACAGGGTCATAACGTAAGTTTTGCCCAGCTCCACCGGGAAACGGCGTTGACAGTTTTACGAGATTTAGTGGCATTTTTCTTATTAATTAGTCCCCTATATTGTTATGATGGGACACTGTGGGGAATATTTCAACTACGATAATGCAATTCTGCGCTATGCATTGAAAAATGTTGACAAAATACGATTTTGGTTGATAATATGTGGCCTATTGATCCCGGTGAGATTATGGAGGGTTGTATGGCGAGCGAAAATCTACCAACAACAGAAGATGGCAAGAATGCTGGCGATGCAGGTGAATGCGACACTATGGAATTAACAAAGTATTATGCAAATCCTGAAGCAGCAGAAGAGGTTGCTCTTATATGTATCGCGGAAGGTTGGAATGCGACGAGACCACCAACCAGGAAGCAATTAGAATACTCATATTACAGAAAGGCGTTTGAAAGGATGAAAAGTGGCGGTCGAGTGTGCTCTTGGAATTGGGCGGCTGGACT
>JAISRQ010000019.1 GCA_031273545.1 Holosporales bacterium | reverse complement strand
CAACCCCATCCGTTGGATCTCCCGCCAGTGCTTGCACCTCAACGACTTTACTTGGCTTTACACCGAATTTTTCGTAAATATGCGCTTCCGTTATCCAAACCGACTTCATAGGATCATATATGCTGACCCCAGGCCTGTATAGCTGCATCAAGTCCTTGTCAGACGATACGATCACCACAGAAATGCCTTGCTCCTGAGCCTTCCTTGCGTAGCTAGCAATTACGTCGTCCGCCTCATAATTTTGCATTTCCTTAACAGCACAGCCAAACACAGTACATGCTTCGCGAATTAATCCGAACTGGGATATTAATTCGTGTGGCGTCTGCTTTCTATTCGCCTTATACGTTGGACAGATTTCGCTGCGAAATGTCTGGCGAGAAACATCGAACACCCCAGCCCAAAGGATGATGTCTTTGGATGGGTCGGATTTGTCTTCGCCCTCAAGTTGATTCATTGGTGGCGTGCCAAAAGAAATGACGTTCCTCAGCTTCATCAACATGCTACAAAACCCGTATACCGCACCAATAGGCTCCCCATCCGCCCTAGTTAGTGCCGGCAACGCGTAAAACGCACGAAAAATAAACCCAGAAACGTCAATTAAATATAAAACGCTCATTCCGCAACAGCTACTGGGGCGACGACATTGCTTTCCGCATACGCAACCAATTGCGCCTCAGCTTCTTCCGCTGTTTGCGCCACGTTAACCTTTACGTCCACATGCACCTCCGGGTGAAGCTCTACCTTCACAGTGTGTAGTCCCAACATCTTTATCGGGGTTTTTATGCACACTTGCGACTTGTGGATCTTATAACCCGCTTGTCCCACCGCCTCTGCAATATCTGCGCTTCGAACGGAACCAAACAAATTGCCCGCTTCTCCAGCCTGTCTGATTAAACTAACCAGCACGTTGTCCATACGCGCAGCAATCTCTTCTGCTTCATTCTTCTTTTTTAAGTTCTCCGCTTCAAACACTGTACGCTGCTTTTCCAGGTACTCCAGGTTCGATTTGGAGGCTCGTAACGCCTTTTTCTTAGGCAAAAGGAAATTTCTGGCATATCCGTCTTTGACGGAAACAACATTCCCTATTGAGCCTAAATTCTCAACTCTGCTAAGCAATATAACTTTCATTTACTTTCCTCCATTTGAAGGCTCAACACTTCACTAATATGTTCTAATCCTTTACGTCCGAATACACTCCGGTTGCGCCGCACTTCTTCTTGCAAAACTTTCAAGTCCAACGAGCATGCGTACAAGCTCTTGCTCAAAATACATGGTGGTCACGACAGGGATCGAACCTGTGACACCTGCGATGTGAACGCAGTGCTCTACCGCTGAGCTACGTGACCTAATATAATTCAAACAATCTCCACAAACGAAACACCCAAACTAAAGCCTATTTTTCGTTTGGCCGGGCTACCTTCCGTCTGACCTAGCAGACCACATTCCTGTCTGACCTAGCGGGACATATCTTCGCCTCCTCGCCTGACTCGGTCGTAGGGAAAATATTCTACTTGGCCCTGCGAACTACTCGCCCACATGAACGAATGACCGATCCTTAGCCCCAACAGAAAAAGACACCACGCCATCAGCTTTCGCAAACAAAGTGTGGTCCCTCCCCATACCAACGTTCCTGCCTGGATAAAACTTCGTACCGCGCTGCCGGACAATTATCCCGCCAGCCAAGATACGCTCTCCTCCAAATTTTTTCACGCCCAAACGGCGCCCGGCGGAGTCTCGCCCATTTCTGGAACTTCCGCCCGCTTTTTTAGTTGCCATTTTTCTCTCCTGATCTCATCCCTTCGGATGCTACAAAGCCCAATCAACCAACTACAATTCCTGTAATCTTGAGTATAGACACATTTTGCCTGTGTCCCCTCTTCCTTCTGTAATTGTGCCTGCGAGTTTTCTTGAACACAATAACTTTCGGCGTTCTGGCTTGTTTTACTATTTCAGCCTGAACAACGACCCCAGCCACAGTTGGATTGCCTATATTGACCTGATCTCCGTCAGAAAGCATAAGGACATCCGTTATGTTTACGGTGTCGCCGCTTTCCCCAGCCAATCGTTCGGCCTTAATTACGCTGCCTTCAGATACGCGGTACTGTTGGCCGCCTGTTTTTATTATAGCGAACATATTCATTCTCTCTCAAAGCATTAGTCATTAACGTATGGTAGCAACGCCAAAAATCTTGCTCGCTTAATGGCTAATGCAAGTTCTCGTTGCTTCTTCAGACAAACGGATGTCACTCTGCTTGGTAGAATTTTTCCACGATCCGACAAAAAACGGGACAAGACTTTCACGTCTTTATAGTCGATTATATACGCCCCTGGGCCAGTAAACGGGCAGTTGCGCTTGCGAAATACTTGTTGCCTGCGAAAGCTGTCGTTCCGTTCAAAACGCTCACCTCTCTCGCCGCGCTCTCCACGGTCGCTATTATATCCTCTATCGCTCCGGAATCCATCACTTCTCTCGGGACGGTCTGCCCCTCGCTCTGCAGAAGCTTCGGTTGGAGACTTCTTTACAAATTCAGCCATACTTCACCTACTCTGTTACAACTGCTGGAAGAGGCTCGACTGCAACATCGTCCTCTGAGAAACTTTCTCTATAGTGGCGGCTTTGCATCAGGGCAGACGGGTTACTATCCAACGCCTCTACACGAACGCTAAGGTGCCTAACGACATCTTCGTTTATGCGCAACTGCCGATCTATCTCGTGAATGATGCTTCCGTCACACACCGCATTAAGAAGGACGTAGTGCCCTTTTTTGCTTTTCTTAATCGGGTATGCAAACGAGCGCAAGCCACAAAACTCTGTCTTGGTAATATCGCCACCAGAATCTTTTACGATTTTGCTGACACTAGCAGCAATCGCTTCGACAAGGTTGGACGTGGCATCTTGTCGAACTATTATTACAATCTCATAAAACTTATTCATAACACTCCTTTCTGGATACTAGCGATGGACACGTAACAGCGCAACGCGAAAATACAAACACTTATTGAATACAAGCACTCGATATTTTACACGACACACACGTCCCAAAATGACAGCAAACAGCCGAACGAATAAACACTTGAGATTATCCCGTTCCCGATCCACATTCACTGGGGGCCATTGGTGTATACTTGCCATCCCTCTAGCAGCTTGCCTCGCAAGCAAAGAACAATATCTAATATATAACAGACCTGCGTAAATAAAATCAAGCCCCGTTGACTCACGCGCCAGGGCTATAATGAAAGAAACGGGAGGATTATTACAAAAAAGATGAAAAAAACGCAAAAAGTATTCGATTTCAGCCTGTCCACATTCATTCGGCCTCCGTGCCAAATCCCTAGATGATTGCGGGTAGTAGGGGCAGTCAAACGCTTACGATTCTCCATTTTTTTGCCCGCAATCTTTGGGAGCCCTGGCATATATTCACTCCCCAAAAGGTTGCGTTTTTTTGTGCAAACAAATGCTTACTATCATTCATTTTCTAGTCCGCAAATTTGAAGCCCCAATGTATGAATGGTTTTGTCATACTTATAGCGTGCCCAATTAAGACTACTTAGTTAAGTGCATATGTCAACAACCTGTGGTAAAATCGCCTCATAGCACGGCGCGGCAATAACCTGTCTGCGTGCTAGTTTTGTGTGGTATTTTTTCGTCAAAATCACTGCTCGTATTGTCGGTTCCCTATAAAAATCTTTCGACTTTTGTAGAGAGTTGTCCCGCGTCCCCATTAGGGCGCCTTGGTACTGTGGTGCGTTTGTCCTTGAGTTCTGTTAACTAGGGCGTGTTGTGTACTTACTTGACGGACAGACTCTTGGAGTAGCATAAAAACAGGTGTTACGGTAATTTGCGGATCATAAAAAAAATGTAGCTGTTTATTCTAGTTGTTTGGATGTGTAGAGGTTAGGTAATCATGTGTTCTGGTGACTGTGTTAATTCGATATTTTTTGTTCTTGGAGTAATTAACGATACTCTTTGGGAATATGTTGATTTCTTCATTATTCTCGCCATCGGGTTGTATCTAACGATTAAGTCGGGATTTTTTCAAGTTCGAACAATATTCAGTCCCATTGAAACATTCAATGCGCTTAGACAGACGGTGCATACGTCAGACGACGACAGCGGAATTGGGCCATTCCGCCTGTACTTCACATCCATGGGAGGCTCCATTGGCGTAGGGAACGTTGGAGGCATAGTCGCGGCCGTATCAATTGGGGGGCCAGGCGGGCTCTTGTGGATGTGGGTCGCCGTTTTTGTTGGAATGCTGGTAAAGTATGCAGAAATATTCTTAGGAATAAAATATCGCGTTAAGAATAAATCTGGCGGATATGATGGCGGAGCAATGTATTATTTGGCAAGAGCCTTTTCTTACAAGTGGATACCGTCACTATTTTGTGTATTAATGTGTATTTATGGGACAGAAATATACCAATTTAAAGTAGTACAAGATGCAATAGTTGACGCGTTTGGAATAGAACGAGTCGTCGTAGTTGGAGTATTACTCGCAACGAGCATATACATAACTGTCGGCGGTGTGAACAGGCTTTCTGCGGTGTGCACAGTGCTTATGCCGTTATTTTTACTTGTGTATACAGTTGTATGCATATATGTAATTAGCAAAAGTCATGTAAATTTTGGAGATATGTTTGCGGACGTATTTACTTCTGCGTTCAAAGGACGCGCTGCGGTTGGCGGTTTTGTTGGGAGCTCGTTTGTAAATACGGTTCAGCAAGGAATGTCTAATGCCGTGTACTCTGGGGATATTGGCATGGGGTATGACTCCGTGATTCAGTCAGAGACGCGGATATCCACGCCATCTGTGCAAGCGCGAACAGCTATGTTCTCTTTGTTCACGGACTGTACCATTTGTACGCTGACAGTGCTGCTTGTGCTTAGCACAGGACAGTGGTGTGCTGGGCATGCTCACGGGTTTGACGCGGTTGTTGCTGCGTTGTCGGGTCATGTTCCGTACGTAAAACACCTGATTGCGCTGTTGTTTGGGTTAGCAGGGTTAACAACGATACTTGGGTATTTGGCGGTTGCTATGAAGTCTGCGAAAAAGCTGTCTGAAAAAGGGCCTGTAATCTATCTAACTTACGCGATTTGTTCTTTCATACTGTTTTCGTTTTTAGATCAAAACTTCGCGCGCATGGTCATGTTTATCGCAGGCGGGATAATTGTGCTGATAAACCTTATAGGGATATTCAGGTTGCGGCACGAGCTTAGGTTTTCGCGGTGAGGAGGCGACAGAGAGCAAACGTCCAGCCTCCGATGCGTATCTAACTTATGACTCAACCCTTAATAACGAAATCCCTAAAAGATTACGAACTTTTTTTATCACGACAAACGCTTGCAAATCTTCAACGTCTTGTCCGCAATCTTTTACCCCCCTTTTATACTCCAGTAGAACCAAATCCTCCGTCCCCTCTTACTGTTTCGGGAAGGTCGCTCACCCTGTTAAGTTCCCCACGAACAAATTGCGCGAACACCATTTGAGCCACGCGCATTCCACGTTCTATGGTAAACGGCTCATTCCCAAGGTTTATCAAAATTGCGCCGACTTCGCCTCTGTAGTCAGGGTCGATAGTCCCTGGAGCATTCAGCACGCAAACTCCGTGCTTGGCGGCTAATCCGGAGCGAGAACGAATCTGAGCTTCCACTCCGTCTGGAATGGCTAAGCAAAACCCAAGAGGCACAACCCCTCTTTCCCCTGGACGCAAGGTAACGGAGTCCTGTATTGCAGCAAGGACATCCATGCCTGCACTCAAATTGGTTGCATAAAACGGATAGGGGAACCCTTCGCCATTTGGAAGAATTTTTAACGGAATAGATATCATAACTTGTAAATTATCAGTAACAGTACATGGAAGTTATAGCCTATCCCCGCGCGATTCGCTATAGTCATATTTATTAGTGTTTGGTGACTCGTTATGGCTGACTCCAACATAATTCTGTTTATTGTTCAAGGAATAACAGAATTTTTTCCAATAAGTTCAACTGCACATTTACATCTTTATTCTAAAATTGTATCGCATTCGTTTACGCTAACCGATTCGATGTTGCTGGATTTAGTTCCTGGAATAATATTCCTCATGTATTTTTGGCGCGATGTATATAGTTTGTTATTAGGGTTATTCGAAGTGGGTCACAGGGTAATGTGCTGGGCCCGAATAAAGTATAGCGAAGGCCCTAGTACAACGTCAGCTAGGCGTAATGCAAAGTTGTCCCTATGCAAAGAACGCCCAGATTCGGACTTAACCCAGGAGCCAGCCACATCAGATCCTGCAGCCTGCGAAGACTCTTCCCTCGCCTCGCGCCAAGTCACGGTAACGTCAGGTCGTTGGCCTGACCCGAATGCAGCCATTCCTCCGCCATTTAACCGCAGAAACTCCAAAAAGGAACGTTCACTTGAAGACCTTTTAACATCTGGGCAATGTATTATGCCTTACTCGCAGGAAAAATGTTCTCTCAATGCAACATTCTTTTATTTCGTTTTATGGAGCGTAATCCCCACATTAATATGCGGGGCGCTCATCTCTTTGTTAAAGATCAGCATTCCTAATTCGGTTCGACTTATAGGAATTAATTCCATTATATTTGGCACGTTACTTGGTTTAGCCGATTACATTCATCCTTTATATCGCGTAAACAGTGGAAAATTATTAGGGCTATTTCACATCCTCGCATGCATTCCTGGAGTGAGCCGGCTTGGCATATGCCTAACCGTAACTAGGGCCATGGGGCTATCGCGAAGGGATGCTGCACGTCTTTCGTTCGTTTGCGGCATACCTGTAATGCTTGCTGCAGGCGGAATGGGGCTACTCCAGGGAGCGTCAAGTATGCTCCCCTTGCTTGCCCCGTCAATGTTAATGTTTATCATAGGGGTAATCTCCTTGCGTTTATTTCTTAGTTATATAAAGAAACACAGCCTTCTATTCTTTGCAATATATCGCGTTTGCTTGGGTATATTGCTATTGGTCATCTAGTCCCTGTGATTGCCTTCATAACTTGCGCCAATCCTCCGCGAACAGGTTTCAGTATCCGCGGACTTTTATCATATAAGCCTGCTTGCTCCACTTTTTCATAGTAGCTACCGTGAGGCTTAGTCGGGTACCTTTCCAGGTCAAACCCTTCTGATCGAGAGAATCCTGACAAATCAATCTCATCCGATGGCAAAAATTCTGTCAGGTCACCCGCATCTGAGGATGATGACCCTATCAAGTCCCCCATATCTGATAATGAGGATTCAATCGAGTCATTACGACGTGACAGCATCCCCCCTGCCAAATCAGCGACTCTTTCTTGATACGATTTAAAATATTCATTTGCATCGCCTGCACTTTCCTCCTCCTCCTTCTTTGGAGTTAGCAATCGTCCGCTTACGCTCGTAAAATTATGGTTCCCAGGTCGAGGAATGAAATTAATTTTGCTCTTAGGTTTTAGCGTAGGAAGGGCAGACCTTTCAGTGACGTTGGGTAAATCGCTCTGCTGCTGTACATTTTCATTCTGTCTATGTAGAATGCGCACTGGGCGCCCGCAGATTGATAACCTCGCTCTAGGCAAGTCCAAATGCGTCGATAATGACGAGCGCGGATCATCCGCATTTCCAGCCTGCTGGTCTATGAACGTTCCTAATCGCGGCTCATCCGCATCCCTAGCGTGAGAATCCCTGGACTTTCCAGCCAATGGCTCACTCATCCCACCTTGCAAGAGAAAATGCCCAGCATTCGAAAGCGTACGACGGTTGTCGAACGAAAAACATTGAAGACTAAAACTTATACACATTAGTGGTACAAGCCCAATCCGCAAAAAATTATGAACTTTTGGGAAGAGCAAATGCTTACTATTATTCAGTTTTTCATCCGCTATATTTGGTGACTCCGGCGTAGACTTTGCAATAAAAATGCGTAAAACGGAACGTTTAAAAAAATTATTATTCGTTATCATGGTACAACTCCTTTTTTTATTTATGTCGCTTTTGTACTCAAGCTTTTCAAGATGAAACGTATATCAGGGGAACCCCAGTATATATATGTCCAAGTAAATTAAGTACGTGTCCTAATCCCTATATACATCACCTCTTATATAGTTATATGCTAGCACAAAGCCTTATCGTTGTCCACTCATACATTGTATTCACATATAAGTAAATAACAAAATAAACAGCACTACTACAAAAATGTACTAGACCCACTTTACTTTATAAACGAAGTAATGATATACAGGCTATGATGTTCGTCTTTTTTTAGACTACAGGACAGTTGACGCCCATGAACAATGCACAAAATACAAAAACTTCAAGAGATTTATTCAAAAATATTCAAAAAGCCGTTGGCGTCGAGTTCGAAAAATTGGGCGACTCCATTCCTACGCTAGAAGCGCCTAAAACCCAGGTTGTAAGAGTGCTTGCTATATTGCGAACGCGCCCAGACTTGAAGTTCGAATTTCTAACAGATATTGCTGTTCTTGACCACCCTGTTAGCGAAAGACGTTTTGAAGTAAACTACCTGATAATGAGCGTGTTAAACAAATGTAGACTTAATGTAAGGACTTATGTTGAAGAGGACGAATATTTAGATAGCATTGCGTCACTATATCAATCTGCTAATTGGCGTGAGTGCGAAATAAATGAAATGTTTGGAATCCCGTTTAAAAATAATCGAAAAATGCGTCAGCTCTTTAACGTAAAAGATGATGTTCCACTGCGGAAAGTAAGATTCCTACGTTAGTTACTTCAGTATATACTCCCCAAATGATTGCGAGCTTTTTCGCCAAATAAACGCTTACGATTCCTCTTTTTCTGGCCCGCAATCTTTGGGGGCCCCAGTATATATACGCTTCTTCGCTTCTTTGTCAAAATGTTCTGTCGCGTAGCTGAGCATGGTTCGCGGCATTTTGGTAGCGAATTGCTCTAAAAAAGCACAAAGAACCCCCTTATCTCGCTTTCCAACTTCACGAAGCATCCACCCCACGGCTTTATGCATTAGATCATGTGGATCATTCAATAACAATTCGGCAAAATGTAACGTCACGTCGTAACGTCTTTGCTTGATAAACGCATGACTCGCAACAACAGCTACGCGGCGGTGCCACATATTTTGCGATTTTACGAGGAAAAAGAGTGTATCTGTATCCGTTTTTGTTGAAAAATCCCCAATAATGTACGGAGCCGAAGAATCAACCAAATTCCAATTGTTAACAAAATCGATATAATTTATATAAAAATTGACTAAATCCTTTTGTCGCATCCCCTCGGTGGAGTTACAATGTTCTTCAGTAAAGTCTGGGAAAGCAAGAGGTTGATCCCCCAAAGGAAGTGTGGACTCCGAACCGATTTGAAGTGTCGGCGAAAACTCAGCATTCTCATATTGGAATCGAAGAATAAATAACGCAAATAATCGTTCTTCGTTAAACTTTGACTTCAACAAAATCGCAAGTTCATTTAAGTGTAAAAGTTTGTATTTCTTCGCAAGCTTGCGAATTTCTGGGACAGTGATTCCTAAAAAACGATCATGCTCGCCATAACTCCCCGGGGTCGTTTTAAAAAATCGCCTCAAGTGCTCTGCTTTTGCAGGATTTGCTAGTTTTTCCAATTCAGCCCTCAGGTCGTCGAATGCACTGGAAACAGAGGGCAAACAACCGCCATTGTTACGATTCACTTTTCGCCTCGCCAAAATTCCACGCATGCGCCGAGCCCCTAAGATTGCAAACCAGAAACTAAAGAACCATGAGCGTTTGTCCGCCCAAAAGGTCAATATCAGTAATCTTTTGAGGACAGGGCATAGTGCTATCCACCATCTATATATGTAGCATGTGATTTAGCAAGTTTACAGATAATTTGTGTACTATCTTCCCTACAAATCTTAGTTTGGTAAATAAAAACGCGCAATTCCTATTACTCGCAGTTTGCTCATAGATTTTTTGGGGGGGAAGCGATATTTTTATATAGACTCTCAATATAATACTGCTATAATAGGACTATGTGAGAATTACTTGACACTTCATCCTTCATGGTTGGACTAAAAAAAGGTAGATGAACATGAAAAGAGAATTAATTGTTGTCATGGCGTTGATGTGTTGTTCGGCACATAGCGTCAGGCTAACACTAAGGGAACGCAATGTGATCCAACAAATAAACAATCCGATTTATAGTTTTTTTGTCCCCATAAACAGGAATCATATTTCCGCGCTAAATTGTATATTTCAAACACGTTTACAGTATCAATTGAGGACACCGCTTGAATGTGATTATCATGAATTAGATGAGGCTGCCCGAAATTTGACAGATAAGTTAATAAGTCAAACGACTAAAAATCCGAATTGTATTGACAACTTTTTATCGTTACAATTCCTACTCGAGAATCCCACTGTTCTCGGAGGAAGAGAATCTGAAATAACAGAATTGTTACGAAGACTAAAAGATACCGGAAACATGTATGCAGCAGCATTATTATGTATTCATCGATCTCAACGGATATTTGGAATGGACCATGACAAAGAACAGTTTCAAACGTACACAAATAGGATAGATGAAGTTTTTCCAATAATTCAAACCTTACTAGAAACACTATTTGAAACTCTCGATGAGAACGAGATGGCATATTGCACGGAGAATATTGCCCTTATGGACTTAGCATATGCGGGAAGGGAATGGGACTCAGATGATATTAGCGTAGAGCCTAGAATTTCCGTAAGATTAGCCGAACACATAGAACGATTATTGAAACAATTGTTGAGTAACTTGACCCCAAACAACGAAATGCTGTTTAAAAAATTAACAACCGATCAAACACGCTACCCAGATGCGTTCATTGGGAAAATTCACCGCTTGATAGCCAAACATGCTGACGCGGGCGATATTAAAGCGATAAAACTGCACTATGGTTTTTCTAGCGATTGGCAAGATGAAATGCCTGACGAAGAAGCCGCAGAAATACGTAGATTAAATTTAATGCTAATAGATGTCACGCGTTTTAAGGATAGTGCTAAATTTGTTCAATTATTAGAGTTAAGTAACGGCTATTTTATTGAACCTTTTAGACAACGAACATTTCAGGCAGGAATCGTAGATAATGCATTGAAAACAGTTCTGGACAGTCCATCCGAACAAAGTCTACATGTATTAAGATTTATAATGAAATATCCCAAGTTGGCAATCCAAATAGAAGCGATGAAATATCGTATAATGAGGATTCTCAAAATATTGGAAGGAGACGGCTACATCGATGCTACCAAGCTGATTTACGAGTGGACTCACGACTGGAATGCTATGCCACAAGAAATGGCCGAAAAGTTGAACCGCATTGTTGTCGTAAATAATAGAGATGAATTTGAACACAATCGTGAATCTATTCAGAATGATTTAAGAGGAATTGACGAGACTTACGCGAGGGAGATTCGTAAGCTAACAGTTGATTTTTTTGCTAATTTCCCAGATCCCGACGAGTCACCGGGATTTTACATAAAATCAAAATCCCGCAGGCAAGCAGAAGCGCCGACCTTCAAATTTCCAATAAGACGTGATTTTCTTGGAGACTATAGCATTCCTACCATAGGAAGTA